>CAJBSQ010000603.1 GCA_903958265.1 uncultured Planctomycetaceae bacterium | reverse complement strand
GCTGCCGAACCAGCGCTCGTCGATCCCGCCGCGGTCGAGGCCGTAGGCGTAGTAGTCGTCGGGGTGGAGGCGGACCCGCTTGCCGGGGTGGAGAAAACTCCGCGGCACCCAGGTGGGCGAGAGCCTGAGGAGGCCCTTCCCGGCCTCCAGTGCCCGGTCGAGAGCGGCGGCCACGTTCGTGGCCTCGGGCAGGATCGCGGACGAGTTCGCGGTGGCCATGCAGTCCCCTTGAGTGCAACCGGAGCGCCCGACGGCGCGGAACGCAAAGCCGCTGTTGTAAGGCTGCCTCGGCTGGGCCGCAAGCGCGCCGGGCCGCTGAAATGATGCGCGTTTTCACGCGGTGCGGTGGCGGCATACACTCGGCTCCATGCGAAGCGGGGTAGCTGCTCGTGCCGCCATGGTCGCCATCCTCGTGGCCTGCTGGACCGGCGCGCCGCGGCCGTCGGCCACGGTTCGTGCCGCTGAGGCCGCGGGCATCCATGCGATCGCCGACCGCGTGCTCGCCACCACGGTAAGTATCTCCTGCGACGTCGACGGCGGCTCGTTTACCGGTTCGGGCGCCGTCATCTCATCCGCCGGCCACGTGCTCACCGCCACCAGCGTGGTGCCCCGCGGGGCGACGCAGGTCACGGTGCTGTTTCCCGGCTTCATCCGCCGCCCGGCGGTGATCGTCGCCGTCGACGATGCCGTCGGGGTCACGCTCCTGAAGGTCGAGGCCAGCGGGCTGGCATCGCTGTCGCTGGCGTCGCACCTGCCCGAGCTGGGCGAGGTGGCCTACACGGCCGGAGATGTCGACGACGTGATGCTCGCCAACGGCCGGGCCTCGTTCAGCCGGGGCGTGATCAGCGGTCTCTACGCGGTCGAACGGCAGGGGGAGGCGAGCTTTGCCGGGCAGGTGATCGAGACCACGGCGGCCGTCAATCCTGGATCTGATGGCGGCCCGCTGGTGGACCATTCGGGAAGGCTGTGCGGGGTCATCAGCCTCGCCGTGTCGCCGCGGCGGTGGCAGGGTGTCGCGGTGCCGAGCGCCACGCTGCTCGGGCGGTTTGAGCCATTCGTCTCGGGCGTGCTTGGTCCGGGCACCACGGCCGTTGCCGAGGGCGAGCCTCCGGCGTTCCTCCGTGGCCTGCGGCGGGCGGCGAGTTCGCTGACGCCGCACCTGGTGGGGATCGAGGTGGGCCGAACCTGGCCGCCGGAGCAACTGCCGCAGGCATCGTGGCAGGACCATCGGCAGGCGCTGGCCGGCTGGGATCAGCTTTCAGGATCGCAGCGGCGGCAGCGGTTTGCGGCCTTCGCCATCCGGTCGCGAACGCTCGACGTGAACCAGCTCCTGCGGCGGCCTCCGGGCGCGGCGACGGGGCTGATTGTGTCGGCCGATGGCTTCGTACTCACGAGCCTCTTCAACGTCGGCGACGACACCGCCTTCGTCGCCGCACGCACCGGGCAGCCGCGGCGGTTCATGGCCGATGAGTCGCTGGAGAAGCTGGTCGCCGAGCCGGAAGGGGGCTTCGAGCAGCGGCCCAACACCGTGCGGCAGGTGAGCGTGGTGCTCCCCGATGGCAGCCGCCATGCGGCGAAGGTGCATGCCCGGCACGAGCCGCTGGGAATCGCGCTGCTCAAGATCGACGCCCCCTCACCCGCCTGGTTCGACCTCGCCGCCGCGGCCACGTCGCCGCAACTCGGCGACCACGTGGCGGTCGTCGGATACCTCGCGCCGGGGTCCGATGGCATCACCCTCAACACCGGCGTCGTGAGCGCGCCGTCGCGGACCCGCGGCTACCGCTTCCAGACCGACGCCCTGCTCAACTACGGCAACTCCGGAGGGCCGGTGGTCGATGCTGCCGGCAACGTGCTCGGGATGGCCACGGCGCCAATCGAGCCCGACACCGTCCTCGGCCGCGTCTTCACGCTGCCACAGCTGATGCGGTGGACCCGCGCCCCCAACTCGGGCGTGGGCCTCGTGGCCCGCGCCGATCGGATCCGCGCCGTGCTCGATGACCTCAAAGGTGGCCGGTCGTTCGAGCGATTTCCCGGACCGTTCCTCGGCGTCCAGGCCGACGAGTCGCGGGCACTCGGCGATGACGTCGTGAT
>CAJBSQ010000602.1 GCA_903958265.1 uncultured Planctomycetaceae bacterium | reverse complement strand
CGCCATCAAACTCGCCGGTGATGCGCCGCGTGAGCTGCTCCACGGCAAGTTGGCCCACGCGCCGCAGGTGGGCGTCGATCGTCGTGAGCGCAGGCCAGAGACCGGCGACGAGGCTCCGCTCGTTGTTGCACGAGATCACTGCGATTTCTTCGCCAGGCCGGACTCCCCGGGAGGCCATGGCGCGATAGACGAGCGCCGCGATACTGTCGGCGGGGCAGAAAATGGCGGTCGGTCGCTGCCGCTCTTGAAGCAGCGCGTCGATAAGGGGCTGGACGTAGGCCACGTCCATGATGGGCTCCAGAGGAAACACCCGGGGCCGGCTTCGGGAGGCAGTGAACGACGTGACGGTCGCTCCCGCTGCGGTTGCCGAACTCAAGAAGGCCTGCTGCCGCTTGGCGAAGAGCGCATGATCGGCCTTGGGATTGACGATGGCCAGCCGCACATGGCCGGCGGAGATGAGCGCGTCGGCGGCCAATCGCCCCATCTCGGCATTGTCGGGGCCGACGGCGTCGCCGCTCATGCCCGCCGGCCGTCCCAGCATCCAGACCAGAGCGTTTGATTCGAGCACGCTCCGAAACTTCGAGCCGATGGCATCGGCGATGTCACCCTGGAGGGCCGCCTTGGCAAGAATCCCGTCGAACCGCACACGCCGCAACGCCCGCGGCGGCTCGGTGGGGTCGGGCACGTCGATGAGCGTCGGATGGGCACCGGCCTCGGCGAGGCCTTCCTCGGCACCATGGATCGCCTCGGCGACGGCAGGAAGGCTCGCCAACGTGCGGTCGATACCGAGCATCACGATCGCGATGCGCTTGCCAGCGAGCGGGGCGCGGCGACGACGGCCCGTGCGGTCGCGAAGTGGCTTATAGGCCAAGGCCTCCGCCGCACCCCGTACCCGGGCGATGCACGCTTCGCTGATCTGTGGATGCCCGCGGAGCGCCCGGCTCGCCGTGCCTGGAGACACGCCGGCCCGCGCTGCAACATCCCGGATAGTGACCTCGGCTGACTCCATGAGTCTGAGACTAAAACGCCTGATTGCGTTACGCAACGCCCTGCGCAACTAGGCAGGGCTGTTGCTCTCAGGTCCCGGGGCCGCGGGGCCTCCCGAATCGCGGCGAGGAAATCGGCCTGGTGGCTGCCGGTGACTGCCGGCGATGGCCCACACCACCGTCGCCGGTCACGCGCTTGCGGAAGTGCTATCGACCGACCTATCTTGCAGCGGAAGCGTTTGGGCGTCGCCGCCGCCGGCAGATCGAGCCGCTTTTGCCCGCGATGTCTTCGGAGACGACTCTCGGTTCTCGCTCTGCCCATGAAGCGTCTTCTCAATGTCGGTGGCGGTTCCAAGTCGATCCAGCTCCCTCCCGAATACGCCGCTTTCGAGCATGTGTTGCTCGACATCGACCCCGCGGGCAAGCCCGACATCGTGCTCGATGGCCGCTCGCTCGCTGAACTGCCCGCCGGTGAGTTCGATGCCATCTACTGCTCCCACAACCTCGAGCACTACTTCCGCCACGACGTGCCCAAGGTGCTGGATGGTTTTTTTCACGTGCTGAAGCCGGGTGGCTTCGCCCAGATCCGCGTTCCCGATCTGATCGATCTGATGCGCCGCGTGGTGCAGGGGAGCATCGACCTGGAGGAGCCGCTCTATGTGTCTCCGGCCGGCCCCGTCGTCCCGCTCGACGTCATCTACGGGTTCGGTCGCCAGATCGAGGCCAGCGGCGCCGACTTCTTCGCCCACAAGACCGG
>CAJBSQ010000601.1 GCA_903958265.1 uncultured Planctomycetaceae bacterium | reverse complement strand
CTCGTCAACCGCGACACGCGGGTCATCTGCCAGGGCATCACTGGCAAGGTCGGTGAGTTCCACACCCGGGGCTGCCTCGACTACGGCACCCGGATGGTGGGCGGCGTGACGCCGGGCAAGGGGGGCGAGACGGTCGCCGACCTGCCCGTCTTCAATACCGTCGCCGAGGCCCGCGACGTCACCGGCGCCAACGCCACGATGATCTTCGTGCCCCCCGCCTTCGCCGCCGATGCGATCCTCGAGGCGGTCGCCGCCGGCATCGAACTGGTGATCGCCATCACCGAGGGAATCCCGGTGATCGACATGGCCCGCGTGATGCCCGTCGTGAAGGCCTCGACGAGCCGGCTCATCGGCCCCAACTGCCCCGGCGTGATCACGCCGGGGGAGTGCAAGATCGGCATCATGCCGGGCTACATCCACACGCCGGGCCACGTGGGCGTGATGAGCCGCTCCGGCACCCTCACCTACGAGGCGGTCTGGCAGCTCACGCAGCTCGGCCACGGCCAGAGCACCTGCGTGGGCCTCGGCGGCGACCCGCTGGTGGGATCGAGCTTCATCGACATCCTCGAGCTGTTCCAGAACGATCCCGACACCCACGCGATCCTGATGATGGGCGAGATCGGCGGCAGCGCGGAGGAGGAGGCGGCCGAGTACGTCAAGCACCATGTGACCAAGCCCGTGGCCGCCTTCATCGCCGGCCGCACGGCCCCCCCCGGCAAGCGGATGGGCCATGCCGGCGCGATCATCTCGGGCGGCAAGGGCACGGCCGAGGCCAAACTCGCCGCCCTGAAAGACGCCGGGATCGAGGTGGCCGAAAGCCCCGCCGACATGGGGTCGGCACTGGTCCGGGCCATCGAAAAACGCCGGGCCTGACGGCCTTTTCGAACCCTGCGGCCGCGGCATGCGTATGGTCTTTGCCTGGCCCCGTTCCGAGGCGATCATTCGGAGGGCTGGCGAAACCGTCTGGTGGACCCATGAAGCGGAAGAAGCCGTTCGGCCGAATCGAGCCGCTCGAACCGCGGCAGGTGATGCACGTCGAGGTGCTCGCGCCCCTCGCCGACGTCGCCGCCACCCCCGATGCGTCGCCGGCGGTGATCTCGCTGGCCGGCCGCTTTGACGATCATCACGTCACCGGCACCGTGGTCCGGTTCGACGTGAACACGGCATCGCCGTCCGACAAAATCTACGTCGAACTCTTCGATCAGGAGGGGCCCAACCGCCTGCGGTCTACGCCTGCCACCGTCGCCAACTTCCTCTCCTACGTCGATGGCGGCCACTACCAAAACACGTTCGTCCACCGCTCGGTGCCCGGCTTCGTGGTGCAGGCGGGCGGCTTTACCGTCACCGGCTCGACCCCGATCTCGATTGGGAACGTCACCCAGTTTCCGGCGGTGGTCAACGAACCGAAGCCGGCGGGCGGCACCGTGGCCAACAATGTCCGCGGCACGATCGCGATGGCCAAACTCGGCAGTGATCCCAACAGCGCCACCAACCAGTGGTTCTTCAACCTCGCCGACAACTCGGAAAACCTCGACAACCAGAATGGCGGCTTCACCGTCTTCGGCCGGGTACTCGGCAACGGCATGGCGGCCGTCGATGCGATGGCCGCGGTGCCGAGGTTTGGCTACGCGTCGCCGTTCGACACGGTTCCGCTGCGGAACGTGGCCGGGGCGAACCCGAGCACCGACCCCACCTTCACCAACGCCGCGGTCGACACCACCACGCTGGCAAACGACCAGTTCGTGAAGTTTCCGGCGATCACCCGCGTCGGGGAACTGGTCTACTCGGTCACGTCGTCGGCTCCGGCACTCGTGACACCCACGCTCAACGCTGACGGCAGCCTGCGGCTCGCCTACGCCCCCGGAGCGACCGGCGTGGGCGTGGTCACGGTGCGGGCGACGAGCGTGTTTGACGCCACCCAGTTCGTCGAAGACGCCTTCACCGTGACGGTCGCCGCACCGGTGGTTCCCGCGATCGGCTCGAATGCGATCATCGGCCTCGCCGACGGCGAACTGATCGTCAGTCGCGCGACGGGGGGAACCTTCACGACCGCGGCCCCCGTGCCGCTGCCCGTCGGCCAGACCTGGGTCAACACCGTGACCGGCGACTTCGACGGCGACGCCCTGACCGACACAGCCGCCCAGACCTCGGCCGGGATCTGGTGGGTCACGCGCACGACCGCCTCGGGTACGGCCGCCCCGACGCAGTGGGCGTCGCTGGCGATCTACCAGTTTCCCACCGTCGGCGATTTCAACGCCGATGGCAGGGATGACCTCGCCGTCCGCAATCAGGCCAACGGCGCCTGGCAGGTGCTGACGAGCACCGGATCGGCGTTCAGCCCGAGCCGCTTCGGCCGCTGGAACGCCGAACTGACCTGGAGCAACGTGTTCGCCGCCGACTTTACCGGCGACGGCCGGGATGACCTCGTCGGCCAGCGGAGCGACACCGCCTGGGTAGTCGCGGCGAGCACGGGCACGGCCTTTGCGTCGACGGTCTGGACCTTCTTCTCGAGCGGCCAGTTCGGGAACGTCGGCGACTTCAACGCCGACGGCAAGGCCGACATCGCCGTCCGCAACGCGACCAACGGGGTCTGGCGGGTGCTGGTGAGTTCCGGCTCGGGATTCACGCCCATCAAGTTCGGCACGTGGGCGACCGACACCACCTGGTCGAACGTCCGCGCGGGCGACTTCGACGGCGACGGCACAAGCGATCTGGTTGGCCGGCGGGCGGATGGCGCCTGGTTCGTCTCCCGGAGCACGGGCTCGACCTTCACGACCGCCCCCTGGGCTTATCTCTCATCCGACCAGCTCGCGACCGTCGGCGACTTCAACGCCGACGGCCTTTCCGACGTCGCGGTCCGCAACGCCGCCAACGGTGTCTGGCGGGTACTCGCCAGCTCCGGCTCGGCATTCACTTCGGCCAAGGCGGGTGAATGGCCCACCTCCAAGGTCTGGGCCCTCGCCTTTGCCGCGCACGGCTGATCCCGCGGGCATGGGGAGGTTTTCCTGCCGGTAACCAGGCGTCAGATCGCTTCCAGTTTCTGTGGAGCGTCGTCTCCGTAAGCGAGGGCGGGTAGGCGAAGGGGGTCGGCGAACGCTCGAGGAGCCTT
>CAJBSQ010000600.1 GCA_903958265.1 uncultured Planctomycetaceae bacterium | reverse complement strand
GTTCCTCAGCGGAGGGCTGTTCGACCAGGGGGCCTTCGGCACGTCGGGCGTGACCGCGGCCGTGGTCAGCGTACCGGAGCCGACCGTGCCCGCTCAGGCGCTGCTCGCCGCCGTCCTTTTGACGATGACGGCCGTGAGGTCGTCCGCCTGGCGGGCTCCGGCGGCGAAGTCGACGACCGCCCGGTAGAGGGCCTCGATGATCTCGGTGGCCGGCCTGTCCCGCAGCCGGCACACCACGTCACGCACGCGGTCTTCGCCAAACGATTCGCCGTCGTCCCTGGCCCACTCGTAGAAGCCGTCGGTCAGCAAGACAAGCATGTCGCCGACGGCCATCTCGATGCGCGTAGCGCCCTCGTACGTGGCCTCAGGGAAGAAGGCCAGCGGCAGCCCCTGGGCGGGGAGGTCTCGGACCGTTCCCAACGCCGCCTCGAAGAGCAGGATCGGCCCCTGGCCGGCACTGAGAAACTCAAGGCTGCCGGCCGCGGGCGAGAGGATGCCGCAGAAGGCCGTCACGAACCGACCCTCGGGCAGGTCGAGGCAGAGCAGCCGGTGGATGTCGGTCACGGCCCGCTCCAGACCGGTTGCCCCTCCGACGAGCGCGCGAAACAGCGCCCGGGCCTCGGCCATCACGATCGCCGGGCCGATGCCGTGTCCGGTGGCGTCGGCGATGGCGACCGCCAGGCGGCCCTCCGGCAGCGGCAGAAAGTCGAAGAAATCACCGCCGGTCTCGTCGGCCGGCTCGTTCCAGCCCGCGATGTCGAAGCCCGGCACGTCGGGCCGTTCGCGGGGCAGCAGGCCCTGCTGGATCGATCGGGCGATGTTGAGGTCGCGCTGAATCTTCTGCTTCTCCGCGAAGTGACCGAGGAGCCGCTGCCGCTGGATCGCGACGCCGGCCTGGCTGCCGAGAAAGCCGGCGATCTCCTCGTCGCGGCCGTCGAAGACCCCGGTTCGCTTGTTGAGCAGCTGCAGCACCCCGACGGTGGCATCGTCGTGGTCGGAGAGGCGGACGGCCAGCATGCTCCGGGTCCGAAAGCCGCTGGCCCGATCGAAGTCGGGGTTGAATCGGGCGTCGGCATAGGCGTCGGGCAGGTTTACCAGCGCTCCGGTCTTGGCAACGTCGCCGGCGATCCCGCGGCTGGCTGGAAAGCGGATCTCCGTGATCGGCGAGTCCACGATGCCCGTGGCCAGTCGGCTACAGAGCTCATCGGCGGTTGCATCGTAGAGAAACACGGTGGCCCGTTCACAGTCGAGCAGGGTGGTGGCTGCGTCGACAATCGCGGCCAGCATGGCATCGAGATCGACCGTTGCCCCGAGCCGCCGGGCCACGCCCAGCAGGCGTTCCAGATCAGCAACCCGGCGGACATCGGCAGAGGCGGCGGTGGCGGGGTGGTGTGTCATGCTCGAGTCGTCGGCCCGGGCCAGCGGCGGTCGCGGACCGGGGGAGTTGCACATCGGCTCCGTATCCCGAGAATCTCCCGGAAATGTCCCTCCGTGTCACCATGTCGACGACTGTCGGCCCCCAGGGGCGATCATGACGGCCCGCTGGCTCCTGGTTGCCGTGCCGCTGGCGCTGGGACTCGCCTGGTGGGAAGCACCGCCCATGGCGG
>CAJBSQ010000599.1 GCA_903958265.1 uncultured Planctomycetaceae bacterium | reverse complement strand
GTCACCTTTTCAGGCCAGCGATAACGCCGAAACCAGAGAGGTGGTCGTACGCCAGGCGCTGAGAACAGCCATACGTGCTCGCGCCCAAGCCGCACAAACTGGCCGGCGCCCTCGGCGGCAAGGGCGGTGAGACCGCCGACGTGGACAGCCAATCCGTCCTGTGCTTGGAGCGCGTGGAGCCCGCCTTGCCAGGTCGGGGAATCACCGGACCGCTTGAACACTCCGACTCCGACCGACTCGAGCCAGCCGCTGGCCACGTACTTCTGGGTGTGCTGCGGAGTCACCCCTAAGGCCGCGAGCGCAGACCGGGTGACCACCCCATGCCGCGGCACGGAATGGACGAGGGACTTCAGTTTTGATTCGCTGGATATACCCACAGTATATTTCTAGCACGCAAATCAAAGCACGTGCAAGAAACTGCCGCCGCTGCGGTAGCCGTCACCGAGGCTTCTGGACGCTTTTCGGCAACAGAGCTCGCGCATGAGTTTCCGATCCATGTCGTCTGAGAGTGGATCGGCAGCAGCCCGGATGTGGCCCGCCGGCACTATCTTCAGGTGACCGAGGAGCACTTCCAAAAAGCGACGTCAAATCCGACGTCGCACATGCACGCAGAGGGCCGCACAGAGCCGCGTGCAAAAAAAGAAACAGCCGTATCCCCCGCGTTTGCGAAGGATACGGCTGTTCAGGTACCCCCACGGGGAGTCGAACCCCGGTTTTCGGGCTGAGAACCCGACGTCCTGGGCCTCTAGACGATGGGGGCAAAGTCACTTTTGTTCTAGCAGTGTCGGTTCGGGTGTCAAGAAGACTTGAATCACCCGTCTCCCGCCTGGCTCAACCGCTTCCTGCAACCAGACGCTCACGGAAAGACGTGCCACTCACACGCTACCGTCGAACCCCAAACAGCTGCGACCGCCGCGGCCGTGAACGGCCAATCGCATATCCCGCCGCCAGGGCCGCCGCCGACAGCAGCAGCGCCACTCCCCACCGCCGTCGCGTCGCCTCCCGCTCAGCCCGCTGCTCTCGCTCGCGATCCACTGCGGCCCGCAGGTGCACCGTTGCATCCCGCAGTCGGGGATTCGTTGCCTGGGCTCCACCCGGCCGCATCGGCAGCGGCATCGAACCCCGCGTTGCCGCACCGGCCCACGAGCCCTCCCCCTCCGGCCATGCCAGTGGCGACGGCAGCGTTCGCGTTCCAGCAAACATCGCCGTCTCGAGCTGGTCCACCGCCTCGAGCAACGCCTGCGGCGACTCAAACCGATCGGTCGGCTGCTTGGCGAGCAGGCGGTCGACGATTTCGCAGAGGCCCACCGGCAGGTCGGGACGCGTCGATGACAGCGGCGGCAGGGGCTCCTTGATGTGAGCCATCACCACCGCCACCGCCGACGGCCCCGAGAAGGGCGGCCGGCCCGCGAGCAGGTGATAGATCGTCGCACCGAGCGAGTAGAGGTCGCTGCGGGCATCAACGCTCCGCCCCTCACCCTGCTCCGGACTCATGTAGAGCGGCGTGCCAAGCGTCATGCCGTCATGGGTGAGATCGAGATTCTCCGAGAGCACCCGGGCGAGGCCGAAGTCGGCAACCTTGACCTCGCCGGCAAGCGTGAGCAGCAGGTTCTCCGGTTTGATGTCGCGGTGCACGATCCCCTGCTCCGCGGATCTCGCAAGAGCCGACCCGACCTGATTCAGAATCCAGATCGCCTGCCGTGAGTCGATCGGCCCGCGCGTGGTGAGCCAGGCCTTGAGCGACGGACCGGCGACATATTCCTCCGCGAGGAAGTGAATGCCGTCGATGCAGGCCACCTCGTGGATCTG
>CAJBSQ010000598.1 GCA_903958265.1 uncultured Planctomycetaceae bacterium | reverse complement strand
TGAGCGGCAGGATTCACTCGTCGGCCAGGCCGCCGACCGCCCCCGACGCGATCCGGCTCGCGAGCGACGCCGACTCCAGGTAGAGCGGGAAGGCGTGCTTCCTGCCGACGATGCCTGCCGCGTCGGTCGCCGCGAACTCCACTCCGCCCGGCAGCCAGCGGCGGGGCATCCCCACGGCGCCCAGTGCGTCGGTGCCCATGTGCGGTTCGAGGTGCGGAAACATCCGCAGCGCCAGGTCGCGGGTGTTGATCACGAGCGTGAGCCGGTCGATCCCGGCGGCGGCCGACGCGAATCGGCCGCGGGGGGCCAGGGAGTCGGCGCGGATCGCCGGAGCCACGAGCACGAGGTGCGTGCGGCCGGGTCGGCCGACCCACGGCGCGACCCCGCGGGCCGGATCGTGCTGGGCCTCGACGAGGTCTTCGATCGCGCCCACGGCGATCGTGCTGCCGAAGCTGTAGCCGATGATGGCCACGGGCTGCTCCGGGTTCACGTCGCCGAGCAACCGCGCGAGGTAGTGGCCGTCGGAATACGACCGCCGATAGGTGTCGCGGCTCGAGGCAATCAGCCGCCCCTGCTGCTGGCTCGGCCACGAGAAGATGATCGTCCGGGGCGGAGCAGTGAACGAACTCTGGGACCCCAGCCGCCGGGCCAGGGCGACGCCCTGGACCTTGGCGTCGCTGGTCTCATAGCGGTTGCCGTGGATGAAAAACACCAGCGGCCGCTCTGGCTCGGCGAGCAGTTCGGTAAGGTCGGCGGGCACCCAGCGGCCGTCCAGTCGCCGCTCGACCTCGAAGTCGGCCCGCACGGGAATCCCGCAGATGCCGGGCAGCCGCCGCGTGCTCACCATCCACACGTCGCCGTCCACGCAGCCGGGGTCGGCGGCCGCGACCGGCAAGGCGGCCAGTGCAGCCACGATCAGGGACAGGCACGAAGAGAAGACGGCACAACGCGGGGGTGATCGAAGTGGCATCGCAGTTCGGGTGATCGGGGGTCGGCTTGTGAGCGAGTGGCTCGGACGGGGCTCGCACAATGAGTTGCCGCCGGACGTCGCGGTGCAACTCTAGCACCGGAAGCCGCACCATCTTTCGCAGCCGGTATTTTCGAATCGCGGCCGCACAACCCTCACGATCGGCGGCCGTGCCACGACCGCACCAACTCCTGGGCAGCCCGCCGAAAAAATCTCTCTGGCGGCCCGCCGCGCCGCAATCATGAGGTACGGTTTGGGTGGCGTCGTGAGCGACGCCGCAAGCGTGGCTGCCGCCCGCCTGCCCCGTCTGCGTCGAGTGGGAGACCTTGCTCATGACCCGTGCGTTGTGTCTGGTGATCGCGGTGGCGAGCCTTGCGGCCGCCCCTGGGTGCAGTAGCTGCATGGGCAGTAGCTGCCGCCGTCCGTCGTTCATGGAGTTCCGGTCGTGCGGTTCCACTCCGGCACCGTGTGCGGCTCCCGCCCCCGTGTGCGCCCCGGCCTGCGAGCCGGCATGCGGCCCGGCCTGCGAGTCGGCAGCGCCGTGCTGCGAAGGGGGGGGCGGCATGTCGGTGCCCGCCGGAGCGCCGATGATGGGCCAGCCTGGCACCTTCAGCTGAGCCGGGCGGTCGGCGGCGGTCGGAGGGGCCGCCGCCAGACACCTCGTTTTCAAGGACTCCCTCCGGTGACGCGCCGTTCACGCCGGCCACGCGTCGGGTAAGCGGCACGCTGTGTGCTCGCTCCCGATTCGAGCGGCTCGTCACCGGGGGGAGTCTGCGTTTTCCAGGCGGTATACTCGCCGACTTCGCCATACCGGAGTCGCCATGTTCGAGTCGCTGACCGCGTCCCTCTCGTCTGCCCTCAACGCCCTGCGCGGCCGCGGCAAACTGACCGAAGCCAACATGCGGGAGGGCCTCGCCGCGGTGAAGACCGCGCTGCTCGAGGCCGACGTCGCCTACGACGTCGCCGACGGCTTCCTGACGCGGGTGGCCGACGGGGCGATCGGCGGCCAGGTGCTCGAGTCGCTCGACCCGGCCCAGCAGCTCGTCGGCATCGTGCATCGCGAGCTCGTCGGCCTGATGGGGCCGGTCGACCACTCGCTCCATCTGAACTCCGGCACGACCACGATCCTGATGCTCTGCGGCCTGCAGGGGTCCGGTAAGACGACCTCCTGTGCCAAACTCGCCCGGAAGATCAAGGAGCAGGGCCGGGGAGTGATGCTGGTGGCGGCCGACCTCCAGCGGCCTGCGGCGATCGAGCAGCTCTCCGTGCTCGGGCGACAGCTGGGGATTCCGGTCCATACCCCTGCCGACATGCCCGGCGGCAGCACCGACCCCGTGGCCGTCTGCAACGCCGGCGTGGCCCGGGCCAAGCAGGAGAATGTCTCGGTCGTGATCCTCGACACGGCCGGTCGACTGGCGATCGACGAGGCGCTGATGCAGGAACTGGCGCGAATCGACCGCACGGTCGGCCCCGACCAGGTGTATCTCGTGGTCGACGCGATGACCGGCCAGGATGCGGTGAGGAGTGCTGCGGCGTTCCAGGAGGCCCTCGAGCTGGACGGCGTCATCATGACGAAGCTCGACGGCGATGCCCGCGGCGGCGCAGCGCTCTCGGTGAAGAGCGTGACGGGCGTGCCGATCAAGTTCATCGGCACCGGCGAGCAGATCGAGGCCCTCGAGGACTTCCATCCCGAGCGGCTGGCGGGGCGGATCCTCGGCATGGGCGACGTCGTCTCGCTCGTCGAGGAGGCGCAGCGGAAGTTCGACCAAGACGAGATGAAGCGGCAGGAGGAGCGGTTGAAGGCGGGCGAGTTCACGCTCGACGACTTCAAGAAGATGCTCCTCCAGACGCGGCGGCTCGGCCCGCTCGGCAAGGTGCTCGGCATGATTCCCGGCATGGGGGGCATGCAGGAGATGCTCGGTGGGGCCGATCTCGAGAAGGATATGAATCGACTCTTCGGAATCATCGATTCGATGACGCCCGACGAGCGCCGGAATCCCTCCCGGATCGTCGACCAGTCGCGGCGCCGACGGATCGCCGCGGGCGCCGGAGTCGAGCTCCAGGAGGTCGGCGACCTCGTCAAGCAGTTCGACGGCATGGCGTCGATGATGAAGGGCATGGCAGGCCTCGGCATGCGGGAACGGATGCAGCAGGTGCAGCGGCTCCAGTCGCAGATGCAGAATCCGAACGCCCGGATCGCCAAGCCCAAGGGCGACACCGGCCGACGGCTCACGGCCGACGAACGGCGAAAGCTCAAAAAACTGCGGGACAAAGACGCCCGCCGCAAAAAGCGGGGCGACGGCGGGTAGGCGAAGGGGGTCGGCGAACGCTCGCGGAGCCTTGGGCGTATCCTCGCCCCGGCGCTGTTACGGAATCGGGAGGGATGTGGTTTCCGCCGGCGCGAAGTGATCCACGGGCCCCGAGCCACCGCCAAGACCCGGCGCCCCCGCGATGGCCGCGCGAATGAACCGCCGGCCGCCGGTGACGGCAGCGAGCATATCGTCACCGCGGGCCAGCCGCGCCGTGATGGCGGCCGAGAGCGTGCAGCCGGTGCCATGGGTGTGCGGGGTGTCGATGCGTTCGCCGGGGAACGCCGTCGCCCGGCCGTCCGACCAGAGCAGGTCGATCGTGCTGCCGGCGAGGTGCCCGCCCTTCACCAGCACGTGCCGCGGACCGAGGGCGGCGATCGCTCGCGCCGCCCGCTCCATCGACTCCGGGTCATGGACCTCGAATCCTGCCAGCCGCGCGGCCTCGGGCAGGTTGGGGGTCACGAGCGTCGCCAGGGGCAGGAGCTCGGAGACCAGCACGGCGACCGCGTCGGCGGCCAGCAGCGGCGCGCCGTGCTTGCTCACCATCACCGGATCAACGACCAGCGGAACGCAAAACCGCGCGGCCCGCGCGGCCACCGCGGCGATCACGTCGGCCCGCCCCAGGGCCCCGTTCTTGATCGCCGCCGGCGGGATGTCGGCCCTGACCGCGTCGAGCTGATAGACCACCAGTTGCGGAGACAGCACCTCGACCGCCGACACGCTCCGCGTGTTCTGCACCGTCACCAGCGTGACCACGCTCATGCCGTAGACGCCGTGCTGGTGAAACGTCTTCAGGTCGGCCTGGAGGCCGGCGCCGCCGGAGGGATCGGAACCGGCGATGGTGAGGGCGACGACAGTCATGCACCCCAAGGATAACCATCAGACGGCAGGCAGCGAGTCGCAGACCCGCAGCCGCCGTCTGGTGCGGGCAGTGGCGCAGCCACCCGCGCCTCACGGCGCTGGGCTTCACACCGAGGGCGGGGCGCTCTGGCACCTTTTTCGGTTGCGGCCGACAGGCCGTGTTAGGTCTTGATCGTATCGACGGGATGCGCACTCTCGACGGCGAGGACGAAGGCGAAGGTCCGGTCGCCGCCTTCCTTGATGATCGTGTCGACGACCGTCGACGCATGCTCATCGCCGACGACGCATTCAATCCGCGACTTCGTCCGCGAATGCTGCTCCGTCGTGGCGCCCCGGTACGTGGTCGTGACGGTAGCCTCGGGGACCGTGCCCGCAGCGCTCATGGCGGACAGGGACGGGAAGCCAAGGCCGAGCAGGACCTCACGGATCGGCTCGAACCGCTGCGGATCCACGTACGCGACGACTAACTTCATGTTCCGAATCCTTGTGGGGGGGTTACCAGTGGTCCGCTCCAGACCTGAGTCCGCGGATGCCACACCCTACATCGCAGGGATGGTTGCCCCAAGGGTCGCTTCCGGCAGTGCAGGATCGCCTGCATGAGACTGGCGGCCCCCGCGCTGGTGGCCCAAAAACTCACGCGGAGGGTGACTCAGGCCAGGCTGCCGCAGGCTGCCGCGCGGGGACGGTTTCCAGGAATTACCCGGCGATTCCGCCGAAAAGAACCGCGTTCCGGGCGGGCCTTGGGTTCCGTCCAACGTCGGCTACTATAGGGGGCTCGACAGACCCTAGGCATACCTCTGGATTTTGGAGATTCTCGACCGTGGCAGTGGCAATTCGAATGAAGCGGATGGGCCGAAAGAACCGCGAGTATTACCGCATCTGCGCGACCGATCGCCGCAATCCCCGCGACGGCCGCGTGATCGAGGAGCTCGGCACGTACGATCCGCACGTGCCCGAGACTGACGCCCGTGTCACGCTCAACGGCGTCCGCGTCGACTACTGGGTCTCGGTCGGCGCTCAGCCGAGCGACGCCGTTCGCGTGCTGATCAAGAAGTACGGCACCAACGGCACGCACCTCAAGCAGATGGAACTGGCCCGGGCCAAACTCGCGATGCCGCGGATCATTCCCGATCCGGGCGAGCCGGCCTTCGTGCCCGTCGTCAAGTCGGAAGCCGTGGCCGAAGCTCCAGCAGTTGAGGCTGCCGCGGTGACAGCCGTTGCTGACCCGGTTGCTGAAACGGTCGCTGAAGCCGTGGCCGAAACGGCCACCACGCCTGCCGCTGAACCCGTCGCCGAACAGCCGAAAGCCGAGTGATCGTGGCCCTGGCCGCCACCGTCCCTCTGGTCGGCTGGGCGTCCGCGGCGATCCAGTTCTTGTCATGCGCATCGACATCGTCACGTTGTTTCCCGAGATGTTCGCGAGCTTCCTCGATGGAAGCCTGCTCGGGGCGGCGCGCCGTGCTGGCACGATCGACGTCCGGCTGACGGATATCCGCGACTTCGCCGAGGGCGTGCATCGGCAGGTCGATGATCGCCCGTTTGGAGGCGGCCCAGGCATGCTGCTGATGCCCGGCCCGGTCGTGTCGTGCGTTGAAGCGGTGCGGTCTGCAGGGTCTCCTGAGGCTCGCACCATGCTGCTCACACCTGGCGGTCGCCCGCTCGACCAGCCACTTGTCGAGGAACTGGCCGGGCTCGAACGGCTTGTTCTGGTCTGCGGACGCTACGAGGGCTTCGACGCCCGGATCGCCCAGACCCTCGCCGCCGAAGAGGTTTCCATCGGCGATTACGTGCTCTCCGGCGGCGAAGTGGCGGCGATGGTGATCGTCGACGCCGTGGCCCGCCTGCTGCCGGGCGTCCTCGGCCACGAGGAGAGCGCCGCCCAAGACTCGTTTTCCGGGGCCGACCGACTGGTCGAGGGCCCCCAGTACACCAGGCCGCGAGAGTTTCGCGGCCTGCCCGTGCCCGAGATCTTACTCTCGGGAGATCACGGCCGAATCGCCACCTGGCGGCACGACCAGGCCGTCGCGGCCACCGTCCGGCGAAACCAGCCCTCTCCCATCCACTCTTCGAGCCAACCCCAAAGGAGTCCATCGTGAGTCGTAAACTGCTTGCCGCCGTCGAAGCCTCGAGCCTCAAGTCGGAAGTTCCCAGCTTCGAGATCGGCGACACCGTCGACGTTCACACTCGGATTCTCGAGGGCGAGAAGGAGCGGGTGCAGATCTTCAACGGCGTCGTGATCGCCAAGAGCGGGACCGGCAGCCGCGAAATGTTCACCGTTCGCCGGATCGTGGCGGGCGAGGGCGTCGAGCGGAAGTTTCCGCTGCACTCGCCAAAGATCGGGAAGATCGAGGTCAAGCGGTCGGGCGTGTCGCGGCGGGCGAAGCTCTACTACCTCCGCGATCGCTCCGGCAAGTCGACCCGGCTCCGCGAGAAGCGAGACGACGTGGCGGCTGCCGCGAAGGCAGCCGGCAAGTCGAAGAAGGCAGCCGCGACCACCTGAGACGGGAGGTCGCCCGTGCCTTCATCCGCCCGGGACGAACTCGGCCGCCGCGGCGAGGATGAGGCGGCGGCCTACCTTCGGGGGCTTGGCTACCGGATCGTCGGCCGCCGGGAGCGGATCCTCCGCGGCGACATCGACATCGTCGCCCTCGACGGCCGCACGGTCGTGTTCGTGGAGGTTCGTGCCCGGTCCGACACCGCCCATGGCCACCCCGCTGAAACCGTGGGATTCGTCAAGCAGCGGCGGATCGCCGAACTGGCGACCGCCTACATCCGCCGCCACCGGCTCGAGGACGCGAGCGTGCGGATCGACGTGGTCGCGGTCACGTTCGATCCGCAGGGCCAGGCCGTGGTCGAGCACTACCAAAATGCCTTCGACTCGCCGTGGTGAGCCCGGGCGTCGACGCCCGAGGCCAGGCCGTCACCGTGCGGGCTCGAGGTCGGCGAGTTGGGTGGGATCCTGAAAGATCGTGAACGAGTCGGGGGGCAGCCGCCGGGCAATCCGGTCGAGCCGCTCGCGAACCTTGGCCCGTGACGCCTTCGCAGGCACCTCGCGGATGATGATCCCGGCCACCTGCTCCGGACGATGGCGGGCGATCGCCGCGTAGACCTCCGGGTCGCGTTCACCGGAATCGCCCACCAGCACGAACCGCCGGCCCGGAAAGTCGTCCATGATCCGGTCGATGGTCCGCCGCTTGGCCCGCTTCCGCGTGGGCAGCCTCCCCAGCGGCGTCGAGTCTTTGAGCCGGAAAAGCTTGAGGTGCATCGAGCCGGCGGGTAGTCCTGATTCCCCGAGAAACCGGCAGAGGCAGTCGGAGAGTTGCCAGGGGCTGCTCGAGACGTAGTGAAATGCTGCTCCGCTCTCCCGCCACCGGCGGTAGACCTCCGGCATCCCCTCCACCGGCACGAACTCGCGGACGAGCGTGTTGCGAAGGAGTTCTCGGCGATGCGCGACGTTGGAAAACTTCACGGTGTCGTCAATGTCGGAGATCACCGACGTGCCCGTGACGTCCACCAGATGAATCGACCCCGCGGCCGTGGGAGCGCCGTCGCCGTCGGTGTCTGCCTCGTCGGTGATGCCGGTATACTCCAGCCTCCCGCCCCCGGGCGACGCCCACGAGGCCGCGAAGCCGGCGTCGAAATCGACCCGTGCCTGAAAGTGACCGCTGCGATCGGACAGGCCGGCGTCGATGATCCGATCCCCCAGGGCGATGCGAACCCGGTGGCCGGCCACGCGGCGAAACAGGAATACCTCGGCCCGCCTCCGGAAGACCTCGGATTCCGTCTGGGCGTCGTTCAGATCGAGGAGTCGCCGCAAAACGGCCACCGCGAGCACCCGCCGGCGGCTCCGTTCCGGCAACGGCCGGGCCACCATGCCGGCAATCAGGGCCGTCCAGCCCGTGGCCGTGCGGCTGGCGTAGGTGGGGAAGAACACGATCATGCTGCGGATGACCGCCGGGGATGCTTGCAACCGAACCCCGGCCATCTTACAACCTTCCGCGACGGTGATGGACGCACTTCTGCGTCCCGCCGCGTGGAGATTTTGAATGGGTGTCAAGAAAACGGGCAAGGGTCGACGCAAACTAGGCCAAAAGAAGCGCCGAATGCGAGCCCGCATCCGTCATCGCAAGGGCTGATTGTAGTCCCGCCGCTGGTCGTCGATCGTTGTCCCTCGACAGTCTCTCCGGCACGACCGGCACATGTTTCCACGCCTGGTGCTTCCGCACGGTAAGGCGGCTCCTGCACAGGTTGCCGCGCCCCCGGCATGGGGTAGTGTTGCGTGGCTTCCGATGATGACCGCTTGGACTCGCGGTCGGCTCGGATCTGAACGAGTGCACCTCAGGAAGCCGCCCGAGGAGACGGAGCAATGCGTGTACTGGTCTTTGGTCGACGGCTCGTCACGTCGGCCGCGGTGATCGCGATCGTGGCCATGACAGGCTGCAAGTCGATGAACGAGCGGTACATCGCGCTCGAGGTCTGGAAGTACGAGAAGTGCTTCGGCCACCTGCCGCCAGGATTCACACCCCCGGGCGCTGCGCCGGCCATGGTCGCAGCCCCGCCGCGGGCCTGCGGTCAGCAACAACCCTGCTGCGACTCGGCCCCGGCTGCGGCCGCGGGCTGCGACTCCTGCGGAGGTGGTGGCACGGTGATGGAGGGGGGCATGCCTGCCGGCGTGTCGGTGCCGGTCGGCCCTGGCGGCTCACCCGGTCCCGGCGTGGGCGCTGCCGTGCCAACTCCGGCCGGCATCACGGCCGGCAAGCCGGTCGTGATCTCAGATGAAGTCGTGATTCCCTGATCGACCGCCGCCGGGATCATCCCAGCGTCTCGTCGGACCCCGGAAAATCGCGGCGCTCGACGTCGGCTCGCCACCGGGCGAGGGCCGAGCCGATCGTACCCCGCACATCGGCGTAGGCCCGCACGAACCTCGGCACGCGGTCGGGCGAGAGCCCGACGAGGTCGTGCATCACGAGGACCTGACCGCTGCAGTCGGGGCCGGCGCCGATGCCGATCGTGGGCACGGGGAGCGCCGCGGTGATCGCCGCCGCGGCGGCCCGAGGAATGCACTCGAGCACGACCGCAAACGCGCCCGCCGCGGCCGCTGCCCGGGCATCGGTCATGAGCTGGTCCTCGTCCCGCTGCATCCGATAGCCGCCGAGCTGATGCACCGCCTGTGGCCGGAGGCCCACATGGGCCATCACCGGAATGCCCGCGGCCACGATCCCCGCCACCACATCAGCCTGACCGGCAGTACCCTCCAGCTTCACGGCCTGGCAGCCGGTCTCCTTGAGAATGCGGGCACACGCCTCCACCGCCGTCCGCACGCCGAGGTGCTGAAACGGAAACGGCAGGTCGACCACCACCATGGCCCGCGTCGCCGCCCGGGACACGATCTCGCCGTGGTAGACCATCTGCTCGAGCGTGGCGGGAATCGTCGACGAGCGACCGGCGACCACCATCGCCACGCTGTCGCCCACCAACACGCAATCGACGCCGGACTCGTCCGCCAGCCGGCCGGTCGGCCAGTCGTAGGCCGTGACCATCGTGAGTGGCCGACCCTCCGCTCGCGCGGCAGCCAGGTCGAGCACCGTGACCCGGCGGGGCGGGCGTGGAGTGAGCGTCATGCAAGGACCTTGAAAAAGTCGGTGAGATCGCCTTTGTTCGGCGGTTCGGCACGCCCCACCGGAATCGGCAGCCGCTCCACGAGCGTCCGATGCTTGCCCGACGGCGAGAGGATGACGAGGCTTTCGTCCACGGGTGAGCCACCCAGGTGTCGGCGGGGCTGCTCGAGCCACCAGACCGGGAGGACGGGAGGAAACCCCGCTCTTGCGGAGTCTACACCGGGTTGCCGCCGCTCCAATCGCCCCTACCCACCCTCCCCAGAAATCCCGGTCCACCCAGAGGGTGACCTTGCGGCGACATCGGCTGCCCCTATAATCGCGGGGCTTCCGGTGGATGCGTCTGGGCCGCTCTTTTGGCGGTTTTGTCGCTTTCTCGGCTGTCGCCCGCGGGTGTAGCTCAGTTGGTAGAGCACCACGTTGCCAACGTGGTTGTCGTGGGTTCGAATCCCATCACCCGCTTCGTCCCGAGTGTCGGCGCGTGTCGCTGAGTGTTCGTTTGCAACGAGCACCCACTGCACGGTTCCGATGGCGTCACCTCCTGCCCGTTGAACCGCTCTCCCCCGGGACGTCTCGTGGGCGGGAGTTTCAGCTTCTAGCCCCCGTTTCGGAACCGTTCATGTCAGCGTCTGATGCATCCCCTACCGCCACCCCAGATCCCATCGCCACGGCGGAGGGCCCTGACGGGCTCCCGAAGTCGCTGAGCCTCGACGTTGCGGTCGACACTGTCTCCACCTGCCAGCGGCGGGTGAAGGTGACGATCCCGCGGCAGGACATCGACCGCTATCGCGACGAGGCGATCGGTGAACTCATGCCCTCGGCGCTCCTGCCAGGCTTCCGGCCGGGCCGTGCCCCGCGGCGGCTGGTGAGCAGTCGCTTCAAGACGGAACTCTCCGATCAGATCCGCTCGAAACTGCTGACCGATGCCATGACCCAGGTCTCGGAGCAGCAGAAACTGTCGCCGATCAGCGAGCCTGATCTCGACGCCAACGCGGTGCTGCTCCCCGACGACGGCCCGATGACGTTCGAGTTCTCGATCGAGGTTCGACCGGAGTTCGATCTGCCCACCTGGAAGGGGCTGGCGATCTCCCGGCCAGCCCGCGAGATTACCGAGGCCGACGTCGACGAGGCACTCGCCGGCCACCTTCGCGAGCGGGCCCGCTTCGTGCCGCACGATGGTTCGCCCACGACCGGTGACCTGATCGTCGCCAGCCTGATCTTCAAAGACGGCGACCGCGTGCTGTCGCAGGCCGACGAGGCCGAGATCATCGTTCGCGACAAGCTCTCGTTTGCCGATGCCGAGCTGCCCGGATTTGCGGCGCTCGTGGCCAAGGCCAAGCCTGGCACGACGGTCACGGCGACGGTCAGGTTGTCCGATGAGGCCGCCGTCGAGGACGTCCGTGGCAAGGACGTGACGATGGAACTCAAGGTCCTGGACGTCAAGCGGCTGGAACTCCCCGAGATGACGTCCACGCTCCTGGAAGAGCTCGGTGGCTTCGACTCGGCTGATGCCCTGCGGGCTGCGGTCCGCAAGCAGCTCGAAGGGCAGCTCGAATGGCACCGCCGCCGCCAGGTGCGGCAGCAGATGGCCAGTGCGCTGACGGCATCGGCCTCGTGGGATCTGCC
>CAJBSQ010000597.1 GCA_903958265.1 uncultured Planctomycetaceae bacterium | reverse complement strand
TCTCGAGGTGTTCAAGCTCGGGAGCCTGGCCGATCTGCCCTCACCGCACGATCCCCCCCCGTAAAAAGGTGTCAGCCACCAAATCTGGGCAATCTGGGGCATTCTGGTTTCTCCAACGTACCCAGATTTGGTGGCTGACACCTTTTTTCTTCGGCTACGCGCCGTTCAACGCCGCGGCGAGCGCCTGATCCCGGCTCGTGATGCCGCCGTCGAGTTGGAGCGCGCGGATGCGGGCCAGCGCCGCGCCGATCGGCTTTCCCGGCGGCACGCCGGCGGCGAGCAGTTCGTCTCCCGTCACCAGCGGCGGCGGATCGATCTCGAGGCGGGGCCGCGCCACCTGCGCCGTCAACCACGCAGCTACCGCCGGATCACCGTGGCCGCATGTCGCCCGGGCCCGCAGCACGTCGGCGAGCGCCGCCGCATGCTCGTGGGCCACCCACGGCTGCACCTGCGACCACGGCTGCGTGGCTGGATCTCCGGGCCCGGCGAGCGCCACCACGCCCGCGTGAATCCAGGCCGCCTGCTTCGCTTCGCGGTTTGAGAGCCGCAGCCGCGAGGGTATCCGTGCCAGCACGTCGGTGCCGGCATGCTCAGCCAGCGTGGCCAGTGCCATCGGCAGGTCGGGCTCGTCAAACGCCGCCACGATCCGCGTGGCCTCCTGCCAGCGGGCCGCCGGGATCGCCGGTGGGGCCACCTCCATGAGCACTTCGCGGGCCAGTCCGGTGTCGGCGAGCAGTTCGAGGGCCTCCCGCCTGCCGGGCCGCGAGAGCATGGCCCGCAGTTCGGCTGCCACCCGCTCAGGGCTCACCGAGGCCACGAGGTGCGTCATCCGTTCGATGGCCGCGCGGGTGTCGTTCTCCAGCACGAAGCCGAAAAAGGCGGTGAACCGCACGGCCCGCAGCATCCGCAGGTGGTCTTCGCCAAACCGCATGGCCGGCACACCGATCGCCCTGACAATCCCGTCAGCCAGATCGGCCCGGCCCCCCACGAAGTCGTGCACCTCGCCGGTCGCCGGGTCGAGGAACAGGCCGTTGATCGTGAAATCCCGCCGCTGGGCATCCTCCCGCGCCGAGCAAAACGTCACTCCGGCCGGGTGGCGGCCGTCGGTGTAAGGCGCGTCGGCCCGGAACGTGGCCACCTCCACCTGGCCGGCATTTTTCGGCCCCAGAACGGTGATCACGCCGAACGCCGCCCCGATGGCGAGCGTCCGGCCGCGGCCGAAAAGTCGCCGCACGTCGTCGGGTCGGGCGGCCGTGGCCACGTCGTAGTCGGCTGGAATTCGGCCGAGGAGCTCGTCCCGCACGCACCCTCCGGCCCAATACGTCTCGTGCCCAGCCCCCCGGAGTCCGTGGACGACCTGAGCGGCAAACTCTCGCGCCAAAGCGGGATCGCAGGGGATGGCGGGCATGGCAACCAAACCGTTGACGGAATCCGCCGGCGGTCGATATAGTTCATGGGTGTCGGGGTCGGTTGGAGGGACACATTCTTATACATTCCAGTGTCGCTTCCAGCCGCACTCCCAGGGTTTTCATCGTTTTATTTTTT
>CAJBSQ010000596.1 GCA_903958265.1 uncultured Planctomycetaceae bacterium | reverse complement strand
GAGGCCGCTCGACTGCTCGATCTTCACGGTCTGCTCCTTGTTGGAGCCGAGATCCTTCGCGCTCACGTTGAGGATGCCGTTGGCATCGATGTCGAACTTCACCTCGATCTGCGGGGTGCCGCGGGCCGCAGCCGGGATGCCCTCCAGGTTGAACTGGCCCAGCAGCCGGTTGTCGCGGGCCATTGGCCGCTCCCCCTGAAACACGCTCACCGTCACGGCCGTCTGATTGTCGGTGGCCGTGCTGAACACCTGCTTCCGCTCGGTCGGCACGGTGGTGTTCCGCTCGACGAGCTTGGTGAAGATGCCCCCCTCCGTTTCGATGCCGAGCGAGAGCGGCGTGACGTCGAGCAGGAGCACGTCCTGCACCTCGCCCCCGAGCACGCCCCCCTGGATTGCGGCTCCGAGCGCCACGACCTCGTCGGGGTTGACGCCCTTGTGGGATTCCTTGCCGAACAACTTGCGGACGAGCTCTTGCACCTTCGGCATGCGGGTGGATCCGCCGACCAGCACCACCTCGTCGATCTGCTTGGGGTCGAGCTTGGCGTCTTTGAGCGCCTGCACGACAGGGCCGCGGCACCGCTCGACCAGCGGATCACACATCTGCTCGAACTCTGCCCGAGTGATGGTGATTTGCAGGTGCTTGGGCCCCGAGGCATCGGCCGTGATGAAGGGCAGATTGATGTCGGAACTCTGGGCCGACGAAAGCTCCTTCTTGGCCTTTTCGCAGGCCTCCTGGAGCCGCTGCAGCGCCATCGTGTCTTTGCGGAGATCGATGCCCTGCTCCTTCTTGAACTGATCGGCCACGTGATCGATCAGGGTCTTGTCGAAGTCGTCGCCGCCGAGGTGGGTGTCGCCGTTGGTGCTGATCACCCGGAACACGCCGTCGGCCACCTCGAGCACCGAGACGTCGAACGTGCCGCCGCCGAGGTCGAACACCACGATCGTTTCCTGCGTCTTCTTGTCGAGGCCGTAGGCGAGCGCCGCCGCCGTGGGCTCGTTGATGATCCGCATCACCTCCAGGCCCGCGATCTGACCGGCATCCTTGGTGGCCTGCCGCTGGGCGTCGTTGAAATACGCCGGGACAGTGATCACCGCCTTGTTGACCTTGTGGCCGAGATAGGCCTCAGCCGACTCCTTGAGCGACCGGAGCACCTTGGCGGAGACCTCCGGCGGCGTGAACTCCTTGTCACCGGCGCGGACCTTGACGTAGTCCTCGGGGCCACCCACGACCTCGTAGGGCACCATCTTCTCCTCGCCGCCGACCTCGTTGTGTCGCCGGCCCATGAACCGCTTGATGGAGTAGATGGTTCGCTTGGGATTGGTGACGGCCTGCCGGCGGGCGATGTCGCCCACGAGCGTCTCGCCCTTGTCGTTGAAGGCGACCACGCTCGGCGTGAGGCGGTTTCCCTCCTTGTTCGCGATCACCTTGGGCTCCTTGCCCTCCATCACGGCGACGACGGAGTTGGTGGTGCCGAGGTCGATGCCGATGATCTTCTCGCCCTGCTTGGTGGCCATGATCGGG
>CAJBSQ010000595.1 GCA_903958265.1 uncultured Planctomycetaceae bacterium | reverse complement strand
TCGCTGCCACCACCGCCACCGCCAGCGTAGGTGACGCTCGACCCGGTAATCGTGGACGCGAGGCCGGCGCCGCCGTTGCCGCCGACGCTATTCGTGCCACCGTTCCTTCCTGCCGCACTCGCGCCGCCACCGCCGCCCCCGGCCGCGCCGTCGCCCGAGGAGGCCTGCCATCCCGTACCGCCGGAGAGCGTCTGCGGCGATCCGGAGGCGCCGCCAGCCTTGGCGCCCAAGGCCGAGCGGCCACCGACGCCGCCGCCGGCGCTCGCCCCGAACGCGGAACTCATGCCACCGTCGGTGCCGTTGCTGCCGCTGCCCTGCGCCGCACCGCCGCCGCCGGAGCCCACTGTGACCTGATAGATGGTCGCGGCTGCGGACGTGCCGCCGCTCACAACACCGCCGCCACCGCCACCACCGGCCGTGGTTCCGCCGCCGCCGCCGCCACCACCAACCACGAGATACTCCAGATCCACCGTGCCGCCGCGAAACAACGTCGCTCCCGCGGCGCCGGTGAGCACGAGGGCGTTGGCCGCCGCGAACCGCGTGCCGAAGTCGATGGCGGCATCGCCCACGGAGAGCGCGCCGGAACCGAGCGTTGCGGCCGTGGGCAATGAGATCGTGCCGCCGGTGACGATCGCCCCACCCGTCCACGACGCGTTGCTGCCGCTCAGGAGAAGTTTCCCAGCCGTCGTTTTGGTGAGCGGGCTGCTGCCCGCGAGCACGGCCGAGATCGTGCCGCTCTCGACTGAGAGCGACGCGGGGCTGAGCGTGCCGCTGCCGATCAGGCCGGCGGTGAGCGTGACCGCGCCCACCGTGGTATTTGAGCCGCCGAGGTCGAGCGTGCCGCCCGCCACCTCCACCGCACCGGTGGTGGGCAGGCTGCCGCCAGCGCCGAGGGCGAGCGTTCCCTGGGTGATCCTCGTGCCGCCGGAGTGCGAACTGGCCGCCGTGAGCGACACCGTGGCGCTGCCCGACTTGGTGAGCAAACCTGTGCCGCCGAGGGCTGCGGAGACGGTGCCCTTGGAAAGGGAAAACGCCGTGCCGCTGAGGCGGCCGCTGGCGATCGTGCCGCTCGTGAGCGTCACCAGCCCGGCAGCCTGCGAGAAGCCGTTGAGGTCGAGGCTGCCGCCGGCAACCGAGAGGTCGTTGCCGGCCGCGAGTCGGTTGTTGCCGCCAAATCGGAGCGTGCCGGAGGCGATCGTGGACGAGCCCGTGTAGGTGTACGCCGCGGAGAGCGTGAGCGTACCGGGGCCGTCGTAGGTGAGGCCGCCGGTGCCCGAGATCGTGCCGGTGAGCGTGGCACCGAGCCGGCTGTTGAGGTTCACCGACGACAGGTTGAAGCTGCCGCCCGAGGTGTACGTGTGGAGCGTGGGGCCGGCAGCCGAACCGCTGCCGGATGTGACGGTGCCGCCGACGGCGCCGACCGACGTGCCCGAATAGCGGAGGAGCACCACGCCATCGGAACCGCGTCCCCCGGCCCCGCTGAAGCCGCCACCACCACCGCCGCCGCCGCCGGAAAACGTGCCGCTGCCTCCCACGTTACCGGAGTTGTTCACGCCTCGCCCGCCGTTGCCGCCGCCGCCCGTTCCGCCCGTGCCGGACAGGCTCGCACCGCTGAAGTTGTATTCGCTCCCGCCGCCACCACCGCCGGCGTAGATCCGGCTCGAACCGGTGATCGTCGATGCGAGCCCCGCACCGCCGTTGCCGCCGACGCTGTTGGAGTTTCCGTTGGACCCCGAGACGCTCGCACCGCCACCGCCACCACCGGCCGCGCCGTCACCTGATGACGCCCGCCAGCGTACGCCGCCGGCCACCGACTGCGGTGCGCCTGAGGTACCGCCCCTCGACAGCGCGCCTGCTCCGGTGCCCGCAAGGCCGCCGCCTGCACTACCGCTGAACGCCAGACTCAAACCACCGTTGGCGCCGTTGCCACTCGATGTTCCTCCGGCTCCGCCCGTGCCGACGGTGATCGCGTAGGTCGTCGCCGACACGGTCGTCGTGCCGGATGCGATGCCGCCGCTCCCACCGCCACCACCGACGTTTGATCCGCCGCCGCCACCGCCGCCGACGGTGAGGTAGTCGACGAAGAAGCCCATCGTGAGCGTGAGGCCGGCCGTGCCGGTCGTGCCCGTGGAGTAGTTCTGCGCGATCGTGGCGGTGCCGCTCGTGGCATCGAGCGTTTGCGTTGAGCTCTGCGCATGCGCGACCGCTGCCATGAGTGCCGTGGCGAGCGCGACCGCAGCTCTGCCGATGGACGCAGTCGACCGAATGGCGCACCGTGGCCGCGATCCGAGACGCGCGAAGTGAGACTGATTCACGGGCTGTACCTCCTGGTGGGCCTCGTGAAGGCGCGTAGGACGAGCGCGGCGCACGGTGAACCCGCGGCGGGAGCCGTGCGATCCATGGGCGACCCGTAGAGCAGCAGGCTCCAGGGCACAGGACTCCGCACGTTCCTCGGTTCGCGC
>CAJBSQ010000594.1 GCA_903958265.1 uncultured Planctomycetaceae bacterium | reverse complement strand
GCTCGGCCCGTCTCGTTGGCGGTGGCCAGCGCCTGAAGCGACGGGGTGCTGGAAGTGAGGGCCATATCGTACCCGCCCCCCACGATCTCCCGGGCGATGGCGTTGGCCTGAGCCAGGTCTCCCTCGGCGTTGTAGCGGCGGATCGTCACCGTGCGGCCGTCGATGAAGCCCTTCTCCGCGAGGCCGTCGAGCATCCCCCGGATCGCGTCGTCGAGCAGGGGCGTGCTCACCTGCTGGAGCACGGCCACCGCCGGGATCGACCGCCGCGCCGAGGCCTGGTCGGTGAGGAGCAGCAGCGCCGAGGCGCCGCCGAGCAGGACGGTCATCGGCAGCCAGCGGCGGATGAAAGACGGCATGGTCATCGGGGCGTCACCAAGGGGTCAGACGTAGGCCTCCGCGAGCGTTCGGGCCGCCGCGTCGTCGAGCTGGTCGGCCCGACGCAGGCGGTCGAAGCGGGCGGCGAGGTCGTCGGGCGTGAGCCGCCGCTTGGCGGCGCCGGAGACGTCGAGCTCCACCCGGCCCCGGTGGATCAGGATCAGCCGATCCCCCAGCGACGCGGCCTGGGCGAGGGAGTGGGTCACCATCAGGGCCGTCAGCCGCCGCTCGCGGATCAGCGCCGCCGTCGCCTGCACCACGCGGTCGGCCGCGGCGGGATCGAGCGCCGCGGTATGCTCGTCGAGCAGCAGGAGTTCTGGGCGGTGCCAGGTGGCCATCACGAGCGTCACGATCTGCCGCTGCCCGCCCGAGAGCGAGCCGATCGGCTGATCAAGTCGCGCCTCGAGGCCGGGTACGATACGGCCGAGCCTGGCCGCCGCCTCAACGCGGAGCGCACGGCTCGTTGCCCAGCGGAGCCCGGCCGGTCGGCCCCGACAGGCCGCCACGGCGATGTTCTCCAGCACCGTCAGGCTGCCGGCGGTGCCGGCCCGCGGATCCTGGAACACGCGGCCGATGAGCCGTGCCCGCGCGGGCTGCGACCAGGCGGTGATGTCGTGGCCGGCCAGATGAATCGCGCCGGCGGAGAGCGGCACCGTTCCGGCCACGGAGCCGAGCAGCGTGCTCTTGCCCGAGCCGTTGGTGCCGATCACGACCACGAACGCCCCCTCTGCGATCGTCAGCGACACGCCGTCGACGGCCAGCACCTGCGGGCCGCCGGGCGACGCGAACCGCACCGTAGCGTTGCAGAGTTCGAGCATGGTCAGATCCGTGCCCTGCGGGCGAAGAACCGCGGCGTGACGAGTGCTACGAGCACGACGAGGGCGGTGGCCGCCTTCAGCCAATCGGGGTCGAGGCCCGCCCGCAGGGCCGAGGCCACGAGCAGCCGGAAGGTCACGCTCCCGGCCGCGGTCGCGACGAGCGCCGCACCAAGCCGCACGGGGCCGACGAGGGCATTGCCAAGAAACACGCTCGCCATTCCCCAGACCACCATGCCGAGCCCCATCTGCACGTCGGTGAACCCCTGATACTGGGCGACCAGCCCGCCGGCCCCTGCCGTGAGGGCGTTTGAGATGGCGAGCCCAGCGACCGTGAGCAGGCCGGTGTTGCGGCCGAGGGCCCGGGCCATCGTGGGCGTGTCGCCGCCGGCCCGCATGGCCGTGCCGAGCTGCGTTCGGAAGAAGAGATACAGCCCCGTCACGGCCGCCGCCACGACGGCGAGTACCACGGTGAGCCGGGCCGCCTCGCCGGCCTCCGCGGAATCGAGGCCGAGGGCGGTGAACGCCGGTCCGGCGACCGCCTCCGCCCGGTCGAACAGCGTGGTGGTGTTCATGAGCGGCACGTTGCTGCGGCCGAGCACCACGAGATTCACGCTCGCCAGCGCCGTGCTTACGAGGATCCCTGCCAGCAGCGGTTCGACGCCGAGAAAGGCGTGCACCAGGGCGGTGACCACGCCCGCCGTCGCGCCGGCGGCCATGCCGCCGAGCGTCGCCAGCAGCGGGTCGACTCCCGCCGTGAGGAGCACGGCCGACACGACGGCTCCCAGCGTGAACGAGCCGTCGGTCGTGATGTCGGGAAACGAAAACAGCTTGTAGCTGACGAACACGCCCAGCGCCACCAGCGCCAGCGCCAGTCCGAACGTCCAGGTGGAGAGGAGTGTGATCATGGGGTGT
>CAJBSQ010000593.1 GCA_903958265.1 uncultured Planctomycetaceae bacterium | reverse complement strand
TCACCGGCGCCGTCGCCGGCACGTCGCTGGTCATCACCCATGACATGCTCGTGGCCGCCTCGGGGGCCCGTGACGCGGAAGGCTCCCTCCTGACGTTCCGGGTGATGTCGCTTCAGGCGGGCCGGATCGAGAAGTGGGACGGCCGCTGGTGGACGCCGCTCACGGTGGGCGACCAGGCGGCCGTGGGCCGCTACCGCCTGACGCTGCCTCCGGTCATCCGACCCGGTGAGCGGATTCGATGGGTGCCGCCGACGGATGCCTCGGGCACGATTCCCGCATTCACGATCCGCGTCAACGACGGTGAACTGCCCTCGACGGTCTCGCAGGTGGCGGTCACGGTTGAGCCCGCGGTCGCTCTGCAGGGTCGATGAACACCGCCAACGGACAGCCCGGCGAGAGCGCGTCCAGCGTATGTGGAGCGTCACCTACGGAAGCGAGGGCGGGTCGGCGAGGAGTTTCTGATCGAGTGCCCCGCGTGCGGCGGCGGTACACTACCCGCTCTTCGTCCGATGCCACGTTGATCCGTTCCGCACGGCAAACGGAAACCACTATGCCACATCAGCCCCCTTGCAACGCCTTGTGCTGGTCGCCGTCGGCCGCCGCGCTGGCGGTCATCCTGACCGGCGGCTTGGCCGGCTGCGGCCGCGGCCCGGCGCCGCCCGCGCCCCCCCCGCCGGTCGCGGAGGTGATGGTCGCCACGCCGCAGACCGTCCGGGTGCCCGAATACCTGGAGGTGACGGGGCGAATCGATGCGGAGCTCGTAGTCGACATCCGCAGCCGGATCACCGGCTATCTCACGAAGGTCCATTTTCGCGACGGCCAGTTCGTCGCGAAGGGCGACCCGCTCTACGAGATCGACGAGCGGCCCTACACCGCCAGCCTCGCCGCGGCCACGGGCACGGTCGAGCAGCTCACCGGCCAGCGGCGGTTCCTCACTGTGCAGGTCGAGCGCTACGAGAAACTCGTTGGCAAAGGAGCGGCGAGCCAGCAAGAGTTCGACAGCTACTCGGCGAAGCTCGAGGAAAATGCCGGCGCCCTGGCCTCGGCCCGCGCCCAGGAAGAGTTCGCCCGGCTCAACGTCGAGTTTTGCTCGATCACCGCCCCCATCGCCGGACAAATCGGCCGCACGCAGTTGCAGGTCGGCAACCTCATCAACCAGGACCAGACCACGCTGACCACGATCGTGTCGATCGACCCGATCTTCGTCTATTTCAACGTCGATGAGCCAACGCTCGTGCGGATGATGGCCCATGCTCGGGAGTCGGCCCGCGAACTCAGCACGCAGGCCCGCGAGACCGTCGTCTCCGTCGGCCTCGTGGACGACGTGGGGCGAACCTATCCCCACCAGAGCCGTGTCGACTTTCTCAGCAACCAGCTCGACACCAAGACGGCCACCATCACCATGCGAGGGCGGCTCGACAATCCCCACTCCGAAGACCCAGCAGCCCCACGGCCGCCGATGTTTCGCCCCGGGATGTTCGCCCGCGTCCGGCTGCCGCTGGGCGACGCCGTCGAGAAGCTCGTCGTGCCGGAGATCGCCGTGGGCAGCAACCAAGACCGAAAGATCCTCTGGGTCGTGGGCCCGGATGACACGGTGACCGCCCGTGAAGTGACCGTCGGGCAGAAGCTCGGTACCTGGATCGCCGTGGCGGCGACCGATCAGGCCACGCCGCTCTCTGCCGCCGATCGGGTCGTCGTCCGCGGACTGCAGCGGTGCCGCGAGGGTAAGCCGGTCAGGCCCGTCGCCGCCACGGAGTCGAGCCTCAATCGCGCCGGCCTGGTCGTTCCCCCGCCGCCTCCCGCTCAGCCGGTCCGCCCCCCCGAACCCCCGCCATCCGCCGCGATCCCGCCTGATCCGCCACGCTCCGCGACGGCCGAGCCCCTGCCGGCCCCGGGCGAGACGACGCCGTGATCTCGAGGTTTTTCATCGATCGGCCGATCTTCGCCGCGGTGATCTCGATCGTGATCACGCTGGCTGGCGGCGTGAGCGCGATTTCGCTGCCGATCTCGCTCTTTCCGCCGATCGCGCCGCCGGTCGTGCAGGTGTCGTGCCTCTACCCCGGCGCCAACGCTGCGGTCGTCACCGACACGATCGCGGCGCCGATCGAGCAGCAGGTCAACGGCGTCGACCGGCTGCTCTACATGCAATCACAGGCGACGAACGACGGCTTCTACGTGCTCACGCTCACCTTCGAGGTCGGCGCCGACGCGAACCTGGCGCTGGTGCAGACCCAGAACCGCGTCCAGCTGGCGACGCCGCTACTGCCCGCCGTCGTGCAGAAGCAGGGGGTGAGCATCAAGAAGCGGTCGCCCGACATCCTCATGACGGTCGACCTCGTCTCGCCCGACGGCCGCTACGACGACCTGTTCATGAGCAACTACGCTGCCGTCCACCTCCGCGACGAGCTCCTGCGGTGCTCGGGCGTGGGCGACATTCTCATCCTCGGCCAGCGGGATTATTCCCTACGGGTCTGGCTCGACCCGGAGCAGCTCGCCACGCGGGGCCTCACGCCCGGCGACGCCCGAGACGCGATCGCCGCACAAAACGCACAGGTGATCGGGGGCATCAGCGGCCAATCACCCGCCGCCGCCGACCAGCCGATGGAACTCGTCGTCGCCGCGGTCGGCCGGCTCTCGACGCCGGAGGAGTTCGGCGCGATCGTGCTCGACGCCGATGCCTCCGTGCCCGGCACGCCACTGGTGCGGCT
>CAJBSQ010000592.1 GCA_903958265.1 uncultured Planctomycetaceae bacterium | reverse complement strand
GCACGCTCATCCGCGGCCGGCAGGTAGTGGTCGCGAGCGAGGTTCGCGGCCTCGCCGGTGAGGAGCAGCCGACGCTCGTGGTGACGCCCATCGGCGAGGATGGCGCGGCCGAGGGGGCGGCGGCTGCCGGCTGGCGGGTGCCGATGACCATGGCGGCGGGAGGACGGTTTGCCGCGGTGCTGCCTGACATAGACCGCGGTCTCGAGCAGTCGGTCGATCTGGTCATCGTTGCCGGTGACGCGAAAACCGATCGGATCCGGGTGGCCGTGGTCGACGCGCCGGCGCTGCTCGTGCGGGAGGTGCGGTATGACTACCCCGACTACACCGGACAGCCCGACGAGACGCTGCCGTGGCAGGGCGACCTGCGGGCGATCGAGGGCACGCAGGTGACCGTGGTCGCCGAGAGTAATCATCCGCTCGAGACCGCGTCGATCGACCTGGGCTCTGACGGCAAGCGGGACGTGTCGATGACGGTGGATCCCAAAGACCTCGCCCGGGCTCGCGGGACGTTCTCACTCCGGCTCTCCGCCGACCGGTCGGCGCCGGAGCATGCCTCGTACCGACTCATGTTCCAGTCCAAGGCGGCATCGCTCTCCCGTCGCGAGCCGGCCACCATCGACAAGATGGAGTATCGCATCGAGGTGATCCCCGATCTTGCCCCCGAGATTTCCATCGAGGAGCCCGCGGAGAAGGTGGTGCGGGTGCCACCCGACGCGCCGGTGACGATCCGCGTGCAGGCGGTCGACCCCGACTTCGGCCTGGCGAGCGTCAGCGTGGAGACGCGGCTGCAACCGGGGAGTGAGAAGCCGGGGCAGGAACTGCTCGTGGGCCGTCGCAAGACCTTTCGCGGGGCGGCCACGCTGATCCCCTCTCAGCTCGGCGTGGCAGCCGGCGGCACGCTCGAGTATCGGGCCGTGGCGAAAGACACGCGACCCGACGCGCCGAACATCGCCGTGAGCAACTGGCAGGCGCTGAAGATTGATGCCTCGGCACCGCCGCGTCCGGCACCGCCGCCCGCCGCCGATCCACACGGGCAGCCTGGTGAATCTCGCGACGGCGAGATGCCGCCGGGCGAGCAGGGCGAAGCTGGCGGCGGCCAGGAGGGGGAGGCTCGCGACCAGGGGGGCGACTCGGGTGAGGCCGGGGAACGGCAGGGCGACCGCGGCGAGCCTGGTGGTGAAGGGGCGCCCTCGGGCGACGGACCATCTGGTGGCGATTCGAGCAGCGAGCAGGGAAGCGGCCCATCTGAGCCGCAGCAAGGCGACCAGCGCGGGAAGAGCGGCGAGAGCGGCCGCGACGATGGCGAGCAGGCGAAGTCGCAGCGGCAGTCGGATCCCAAGCAAGGTGGAGAGCAGGGCGAGCCCCAGGAGGGCGAGCAGCAGGGCAGCGCTGAGGGGGGCAAACCGCAGGATGGCGCCGAGGGCAAGTCTGGAAACCAGCCGGGCCAGCGTCAGCAGCAGGGCAGCCAGGATGGTGACGGCAGCGAGCCGCAGGGGCAGGGGGGCACCCAGCAGCAGGGCAGTCGCCCGGGCAACCAGCAGGATGGCGGCGCTGGGGGCGAGAAGCGGGGCGAAAAGGGGGGCGAGCAGAAGCCGTCTGGGCCCGGGCAACAGGGGGGCGGTCGCGAGGGCCAGACAAAACCCGGCGGCGCTCGCCAGGGGAGCGATCAGCAAACTGGCGAACGCGAGGGGCAGGGCGGCACGGGTGACAAGCCGTCGGCCCGTGGCCAGCAGGGCACCAAGGAAGGCAAGCCCGCGCCGAAGAGCACGGTGGCGTCGGACGGCACCGACGACGGCGAGGCGATGGAGCGGATTCTCGAGCATCGCCAGCAGGCGGAGAAGGAAGGCGGTGGCGAACACGCGCCGAAGAACCCTCCGAGCGAGGTCGCGCCGAGTGACAAGGGCCAGCCGGGTGACAAGGGCCAGCAGGGTGACAAGCCTACGGAGAGTGGTAAGCCTTCGGGGGAGAAGCCGCAGTCGATGTCGGGTGAAGAGAAGTCGGCTCAGAAACCTGCGGCATGCAGCGGCGCGGATGGCGAGCCGTGCGGGAAAGAAGGATGCGCATCCTGCCGCGGTGGATCGAAGTCGGGGAGTGGCTCGTCGGGGCAAGCGGCCTCGGAAGGAGGCGAGGCGGAGCCGGGCGAAGGTCAGCCGGGCGAAGGTCAGCCGGGCGAAGGCAAGCCGGGTGAGGGCAAGCAGGGTGAGGGCAAGCAGGGTGAGGGCAAGCAGGGCGAAGGTCAGCAGGGTGAAGGTCAGCAGGGTGAAGGTCAGCAGGGTGAAGGTCAGCCGGGTGAAGGTCAGCCGGGTGAAGGCAAGCAGGGTGAAGGCAAGCAGGGTGAAGGTGCAGCGGGAGATGCTGCGAGCGGGCAGCCTCAGGCTGGTACCGCTGGTCAGGGTTCGAAGCCAGCGGGTGGAGGCCAGCAGCGGGAGCAGCCAGCAGCCGGTCGTGATGGGGAGCAGGCGGGCGGCCAGCCTCAGGCGAGGCCCGGTGACGAGGGTCAGGCTGCTGGGAATGAAGAGGGTGGCGATCAACCAGGTCAGCCCGGTGACGAATCCTCCAAGCAGAGTGAGGCGGAGGCAGCAGCCGGCAGCCCATCCGGGGCTGGCGGACAGGCCAATGGCGGAACCAAGCCGGGAGTCACGGCGGCGGGCGGCGATGCGACTCGTCAGGATCGCGAGATGGAGTGGGGCGAGCAGGATCTGGCCCATGCCCGCAACGCGGCCGACTTGGCGATCGAGCACCTGCGGCAGGCGGTTGAATCGGGTGACGACGGCGTGCTCGACGACCTCGGATGGAGCCCGCAGCAGGCCCGCGACTTCCTCGCCCGGTGGGAGGCGATGCGGCGGATGGCGCGGAGCGGAGACCAGCGGCAACGCGGCGAGTTCGAGCAGGCGGTCAGGAGCCTGGGGCTCCGTCCGGCGGGCGTTCGCAGCAGTCGCGAGGTACCGGCCGACGTGAAGGGGGGCCAGGCCGAAGGGCGGAGGAGCCGCCCGCCGAGTGACTACCGCGAGCAGTTCAAGGCGTTCCTCCAGGGTGCGGCCGCCGAATGAGCCATGCCTTCGAAGGCCCGCGGTATCTGGTGTCGTTCGGCCCGAAGCGGGTGCCGCACTGCTTCACCGACGTGCTCATCCTCGGCGGTGGCCTGGCCGGCCTGCGGGCAGCGCTTGCGGTCGATCCGCGACTCTCCCTCACCGTGGTCACGAAGGACGACCTCCAGGGCTCGTCGAGCCAGTGGGCGCAGGGGGGCATCGCCGGCGTCGTCGATCCCGAGGATCGGTTCGATAACCACGTGGCCGATACGCTCACCGCCGGCTGTGAACTCTGCCATGGGGAGGTGGTTGATTCCGTGGTTCGCGAGGCGCCGGGCCGCATCGCCGAGCTGATCGCCTGGGGTACGCGATTCGACGAACGGGACGGCGCCCTCGAACTCGGCCGCGAAGGGGGGCACAGCCATCACCGGATCGTTCATGCGCTCGGCGACGCCACCGGTCGCGAGGTGATGCGGGCGGTGATCGAGCAGATGAAGAAACTCGACAACCTCTCGGTCTGGCCCGAGACCTTCACGATCGACCTGATCACCCACGAGGGCGTCTGCCGCGGCGCGCTGGTCTGGAATCCGCGGCACGGCAAGACGCTCGTCTGGGCGCGACGGACGATCCTGGCCACGGGGGGCGCCGGGCAGATCTACCGCGAGTCGACCAACCCGCCGGGGTCGAGCGGCGACGGGATGGCGCTGGCCTGGCGGGCTGGGGCGGAACTCCGCGACATGGAGTTCATGCAGTTTCATCCCACGGTGCTCTACATCGCCGGCGGCTCGCGGAGCCTGATCACCGAGGCGGTCCGCGGGGCGGGGGCCTGGCTGGTGGATCGCGATGGCAAGCGGTTCATGCCCGACTTCGACCCCCGGGCCGAACTCGCTCCCCGCGACGTCGTCTCCCGCGCGATCACGGTGGTGATGCACCGCACGCACCATGCCAACGTCTACCTCGACCTCTCGCACCTCGATCCGGCGACCGTGCGTGGCCGGTTTCCCGGGATGGCGGCGATCTGCGGCACGTTTGGGCTCGACCTGGCCCGCGATCGGATTCCGGTGCGGCCGGGGGCGCATTACATGATCGGCGGCGTGTCGGTGGATGCAGTCGGGCGAACGAGCGTGCCAGGACTCCTGGCGGCGGGCGAGGTCACGTCGAGCGGCCTGCACGGGGCCAATCGGCTGGCGAGCAACAGCCTGCTGGAGGGGCTCGTCTACGGCGCGCGGGCAGGGGAGGCGGCCAGCGCCGACGTGCTTGCCGAGGCATCGCCAGACGCAGACACATTTCACGTGCCGGCCATCGCGCAGCCCCGGGCGATCGACAACCGCACGGCGGGTGAGGCCGCAGCGCTCGACCTCGCCGACATCCGCAACTCGCTGCGGGCGCTGATGTGGCGGCATGTGGGCGTGGAGCGGACGGGCGACTCGCTCGCCGAGGCGCATGCCACCGTGGAGGGCTGGTGCCGGTACGTGCTGCCGCAGCAGTTCGCCGACCCGCAGGGCTGGCAACTCCAGAACATGCTCGAGGTGGCCCGGCTCATGATCCGGGGCGCGATCGATCGGGTCGAGACCCGCGGCGTGCACTTCCGGGCCGACCATCCGGCGACGAGCGCGGCCTGGCGGGCCCACATCGCCTGGCGGCGGGGCGAGACCGCACCGCGGCTCGAACCGCTTCCCTAGAAGCGGCGAGCGGGGGGGCGTGGCCGCAGCCCTCGCCGAACTTGCCGGGCGGCGTTGTCTCGGAGAGACTAGTGGGGTCGAACAGATCCCCCAGCATCGGATGCCCATGACCGCACGCGATCCCGTTTCTTCCGGCGAGGCGATGATCGAGGCCGACGGCCTCGCCAAGTACTACGGCGACTTCATCGCCATCGAGGATGTCTCGTTCCGCGTTCCCCGCGGTGAGATCGTCGCCTTCCTGGGCCCCAACGGCGCTGGGAAGAGCACCACCATGAAGATCCTGACGGGCTACCTCGCCCCCACGGCCGGCACGGCCCGGATTGCCGGCCACGACATGTCGACCGACCGGCTCGCCGGCGCCGAGCGGCTCGGCTACCTACCGGAGAATGGGCCGCTCTATCCCGACATGACGCCCCGCAGCCTGCTCGAGTTCTTCGCCGACGCCCGTGGCCTGACGGGAGACCGGAAGAAGTCGCGGGTCGAGGCGGTCGTCAAGCAGTGCGAACTGGGAAGCGTGATCGGCAAGGCGATCGGTAAGCTGTCCAAGGGCTACCGGCAGCGGGTGGGCATGGCGCAGGTGCTGCTCCACGAACCCGACGTGCTGATCCTCGACGAGCCGACGAGCGGCCTCGACCCCAATCAGATTCGCGAAGTCCGCGAGACGATTCGGCGGCTCGGCCAGAGCAAGACGATCCTGCTCTCGACCCACATCCTTCAGGAGGTCGAGGCGTTGGCTGATCGCGTGATCCTGATCGCGGAGGGGCGGGTGCGGTTCGACGGCCCCCCGGCCGAACTCCGACGCGACGGACGCAGCCTCGACGAGCGGTTTCACGAACTCACCCGTTCGGCGTGAGGCCGGCCGCCGGGGCGACGGCCGCGATAGCGCCGCCCCTGACCCTTGATGCATGACACTTGATCCCTGACCCTTGATGCATGCCTTGATCCATCCCCGACACACGTCTCGCCCCCAACACGCGCTTACGAGGAACTGACAGCATGAAGTGGCACGTTCTCGACGCTGTCTTCAAGCGGAATTTCGTCGCCTATTTCTCGAACCCCACGGGCTACGTCTTCATCTGCGTGTTCGTGCTCCTGGGGTCGCTGGCGGCGTTCTGGCCGCCGGAGTTCTTCAACTCGAATCTTGCCAACCTCGACCAACTCAACCGCTACCTGCCCTACATCCTGCTCGTGTTCGTGCCGGCGATCACGATGAGCGTCTGGGCGGACGAGCGGCGGCAGGGCACCGACGAGCTGTTGCTCACGCTTCCCGCGAGTGACTGGGAGGTGGTGTTTGGCAAATACCTCGCCGCCGTGGGCATCTACACGGTGGCCCTGATCTTCTCCTGCATCTGCAACCTGATCCTCCTGCTGAGCTGGGGCACGCCCGACGCCGGCCTGTTCCTCGCCAACTACCTCGGGTACTGGTTCGTGGGCCTGGCAATGCTCGCGATCGGGATGATGGCGAGCTTCCTGACAAGCAACCTGACCGTGGGCTTCATCCTCGGCCTGATGTTCAACGCGCCGCTCGTCTTGGCGGAGCAGGCCGGCACGGTGATGGGGCCGGCCGCGGCGGCTCGAGTGAAGGGCTGGAGCCTCGCTGAGAACTTCTCCGACTTCGGCCGGGGCCTGGTGAGCCTCTCGTCGGTCGCCTACTTTTTGGGGATCGTGACGGTCTGCCTGTACCTCGCGATGGTGCTGATCGGTCGACGGCACTGGATGGGCCGTCGCGACGGCAGTCCGTTGGGCCTCCACTACCTGACCCGCACGGCGGGCCTGCTGGCGGCGGCGGTCGGGGCCGTGCTGCTGCTGCGGTCGACCGACGTGCGGTCGGACCTCTCTCAGGAGCAGATCAGCTCGCTCTCGTCCGACACCCGCCGGCTGCTGCGGACCCTCGACACGCCGCGACCGATCGACATCAAGGCGTACGTCAGTCCCACCGTTCCGGAGGATTACGCCCAGACGAGGATCAACCTGCTCAACACCCTTCGGCAGGTCGAGCGTCTGGGACGCGGCAAGGTCAACGTGGAGGTGATCCCGACCGAGCCCAAGACCGAGGAGGCCGCTCTGGCCAGTCAGCAGTACGGCATCGAACCGCAGCGGGTGGTGTCGCGGGTTCGCGGCACCTACCGCAACGACCAGGAGATCTTCCTCGGCTGCGCCTTCACCAGCGGACTGGAGAAGGTCGTGGTGCCGTTCTTCGACCGGGGCACGCCGGTCGAGTACGAGCTCGTGCGGTCGATCTGCACGGCCGCCCAGCAGAAGCGGAGGCGGCTGGGCGTGCTGACCACCGACGCCGATCTGTACGGCGGCTTCGACATGACGAGCGGCCAGCAGCGGCCGCGGCAGGCGCTCGTCGAGGAGTTGGAAAAGCAGTACGACGTGGTGCAGGTCGACGCCTCCACGCCGATCATCGAAACGTTCGACGTGCTGCTCGCGGTGCAGCCCTCGTCGCTGGGGCCCGAGCAGATGGGCCACTTCGTGGCCGCCGTGCAGGCCGGCCAGCCGGTGGCGATCTTCGAGGATCCGCTCCCCGTGATGATGCAGGGAGTGCCTGGCACCGCGCAGCCGCGGCGGAGCCCGATGGGGCCGATGGCGATGTTCGGCGGGCAGCAAGGGCAGCCGAAGGGCGACATCAACCTGCTCTGGGACGCCCTCGGTGTGAAGCTCTCCGCGGGGGCCGGCCGACCGGCGATGGGCGCGATGGGCACGGCGCCCTACGTCGCCTGGCAGAGCTACAACCCGCACCCGAAACTGCCGCTCGAAGATGAGTTTGTGTTCATCGACGCCGCCCTCGGTGCCGAAGGGGGCGACAAGGGGGCGGGCTTCAACGGCGAGCAGCCGATCACCCGCGGCCTGCAGGAGGTGCTGTTTCCGTTTCCTGGGGCGCTCGAGAAGTCGGGAGCGGCCGAGGTCACGTGGACACCACTGGCCAGAACGGGCAAGCGGTCGGGCACGATCGAGGTCGAGCGGGTCGAGCAGGCCCTGCAGGGGGGCGACACGCGGATGCTCCGGGCCTTCGAGAAGCCCGGTGACGAGACGATGACGCTCGCCGTTGCGGTCGAGCGGAAGCAGCCGGCGGCGAAGGAAGGGGAGCCCGAGCCGAAGCCGATCAGGGCGGTCGTCGTGTCGGACATCGACGTGCTGTCGTCGGTGTTCTTCGGGATGCGGAACCGCCGCGACGACATGTTCAACTTCGACTTCGACAACGTGACCTTCGCCCTCAACGTGCTGGATTGGCTCTCGGGTGACGAGCGGTTCGTCGAGGTCCGCAAGCGGAAGCCCAGGCACCGCACGCTCCAGCGGATCGAGGATGCCGTGGCGACCTCTCGCGAGGATGCCGAGAAGCAGCGGGCCGCCTTCATCGCGGAGTTCGACAAGGCGGAGCGCGACGCCAACGACGCGATGCAGAAGGAGGTCGGGGCCTTCGAGAAGAAGATCAAGGAGATGGAGGATCAGGGCGACTCCAACCCCCAGGCGGCGATGCAGGCGATGCAGCAGCTCGCCAGCAGCCAGCGGCTCGCCCAGCGGAAGCTCGACACCAAGATCGAGCAGCTGCGGCGGAAGCGGGATTCCGAGGTCGAGACCGTCGAGCGGAAGCTCGAGTCGACGATCCGCCGTGAACAGGACTGGCAGAAGTGGCTGGCGGTGATCCTGCCGCCG
>CAJBSQ010000591.1 GCA_903958265.1 uncultured Planctomycetaceae bacterium | reverse complement strand
TGCCGAATCCGGTCGGCGATCCCGGTCGTCTTGGTGCCCACGCCGAAGGCCTTGCAGAACTCCTCGACGAAATCGACGTGGCGGTCGGCCGACTCGTCCCAGACGGCGATGTTGCCGCTAGTCTGGTAGGCGACGTGGACATCGTGCCCCTGCTCGCAGAGCCGGATGAACGTGCCGCCCATGCTGATCACGTCGTCGTCGGGATGGGGACTGAACACCACGACCCGCTTGGGGAACGCATCAGAGCCGCCGTGCGGCCCGCGAACGCCGCCCGGCTTGCCCCCCGGCCAGCCCGTGATCGTGCCCTGCATCCCCCGGAAGACCTCGATGTTGGTGTCGTAGGCCCGGCCGCGACAGGAGAGCAGGTCTTGCAGGCTGTGCTCGTTGTAGTCTTCGTCGGTGAGCTTGAGGATCGGCTTGCCGAGTTTCAGCGACAGCCAAATCACCGCCTTCTTCGTGAGCTGTGGGGTCCACTCCAGGCCCATCGTCTCCAGCGGACCGACCACCCACGGGGCCTCGAACCGCGACAGCCGCGCTGCCGCCGCCCGGTCGAGCACGAACCGGGCGTCAGGATGCTGCTGCAGGGCGCTGGCCGAGACGTGGCTGCACGGCGGCTCCTCGACCGCCTTGCGGACGATCGGCGACTTGTGCTCGCCGAAGGCCAGCAGCACCACCCGGCGGGCGTCGAGGATCGATCCCACGCCCATCGTGATCGCCTGCCGGGGCACGTTCCACTCACCGAAGAAATCGCTGGCCGCGTCGCTGCGGGTCACGCTGTCCAGCGTGATCAGCCGGGTGCGGCTCTCGACGGTGCTGCCCGGCTCGTTGAAGCCGATGTGACCGGTGCGGCCGATGCCGAGCAGCTGCAGGTCGATCCCGCCCGCCGTCCGGATCTGCTCCTCGTAGGCGACGCAGGCGGCGGCGATCCGCTCCCGCGGGACGGTGCCGTCGGGAAGGTGGATCGCGGCGGCTGGAATATCGAGGTGATCGAAGAGGTGCTCCCGCATGAAGCGGTGGTAGCTCTGCAGCGCGTCGTGCTGCATCGGCCAGTACTCGTCGAGGTTGAACGTCACGACGGTCTTGAACGACACGCCCTCCTCGCGATGCAGCCGGATCAGCTCGTCGTACACGCCCACTGGCGTGCTGCCGGTGGCCAGACCGAGCACGGTCTGCTTGCCAGCGGCGGCCCGCTGCTGCACGAGGTCGGCGATCTCGCGGGCGACCGCCCGGCTGGCATCGGCCGGCTGGTCGTAGACAGTGACGGGCAGCCGTTCCACCGTAGTGACATGCGGCAGCGGCCCGCGGTAGATCGGGTGAGACGTGGACGGCGTGGCGGCGGTGGACATGGCGAGCCCTCTGGAGGGATGTGCTGGCGGGGGAGAGTGGTCAGATGAGTTTGGTCTTACCGGGAATCGCGAACTGCGGCCGCGGCAGCTGCGACTGCCACGTGAGCTCTTTGGGAAACAGGTCGAGTGTCGACTCGGCAGTGGCGAAATTCCAGGTCACTTTCTGGCCGGTATAGGCGGCCATCCGCCCCAGCACCGCCACCATCGAACTGTCGGCCATCTGCCGGAGTTCCACGATCGGCGTGTCGGCCCGGATCGAGTCGATCAGATCCTTGTGTTCCTGCCTGTAGGCATCGGCAATGCTTCCCGCCATCTCCCAGACCATGGTGCCGGAGCGATCAAAAATCCGCGAGCCGGCATTGATGGCGCCGATGTGGCACTGGCCGTTCGTTCCGTAGATCACGTTGCCGACGTCGCTCGCCGCCCCGGGGAGCTGCCGGCACATGAACGACACGATCCGCTCCCCGGGATACTCGTAGTCGATGCTCATGCTGTCCCACATCTCACTGTCATCAGGGCGGGTGAATCGTCCTCCCACCCCGAAGGCCGACACGGGATTGCCCCCCATGACCCAGTTCATGGTGTCGAGGTTGTGGACGGCCTGTTCGGTGATCTGATCGCCGCTCAGCCAGATGAAGTGCATCCAGTTGGTGAGCTGGTATTCCGCGTCGCTCATTCCTTCGGTCCGTGGCCGATACCAGATGCCCCCCGAGCAGTAGCGGGCCTTCGCCCCGATCACGTCGCCGATCGCACCCTGCCGGATGTGTTCGATGGCGCCGAGGTAGTTGACCTGCCGCCGGTACTGCGTGCCCGCCACGATCGCGGTGCCCCTGGCGACTGCCGCGTCGTGAACTTCCAGGCACGTTCGGTAGCCGGCGGGATCGACGCACGCGGGCTTCTCGGCAAAGACATGCTTGCCGGCCTCGACCGCGGCCCGGAGATAGATCGGCCGGAAGCCCGGCGAGGTGGTGATCAACACGACATCGACGTTCGGGTCGTCGAGCACCCGCTTGTAGCCATCCAGCCCGTCGTACATCGAGCCATCATCGAGGGCGACCTTCCCCGGATGGGCCTCCTGCATCGCCTTCCGCATCGACGCGCACTTCGAGGCATAGAGATCGGCCGCCGCCACGAGTTTCACGCCCTCGTTGATCGTGAGCGAGTCGTTGATCGCCCCGCTTCCTCGGCCGCCGCAGCCCACGATGGCAAGCCTTAGTTCCCGCACCTCCTCATCGGCAGCCAGCGAGGAGTGCACCATCACTGCCGCCGACGTCGAACCCAGCGCCGCCGACACGAACGTCCGCCGCGACACGGGGGCGGAGGGCATCATGGCCGCCTCGCGGCCTGGCAAAACGGGGTCGGGTGTCATGCGGGCAGGCTCCCAAAGGCGGCAGCAGAGGCGGCAACAGCGGCGGCGGGAGCGACCCGTCCGTTTGGCTCTCCGCCAGGGACATCGAATCCCTACGCTTCCTTTAATACCGCACCGATGGGGTTCCGAACAGCCTCCGCGGTGTTTCCTTTCGCCGCTTTTCGTATGCTTTTGACGGTGGCGAAGCTCCCTCCCGCCCGGCTCACCCCCGCGAGCCCCCATGACCGTCGACCGCGTGACGCCCGGCTGCCAGTTT
>CAJBSQ010000590.1 GCA_903958265.1 uncultured Planctomycetaceae bacterium | reverse complement strand
TGCGAACGCGGCGGCGATGCTTCGAGGTTGGCACCGGTCGCGAGTATCGCGTGCACGGGTTGGCGTTTGTGGAGCCACTCGCCACGGAGCCGACGCTCACCGTACCGCGTCGTCGAGGGCGACGCACGTGAGCCGGCGCGAAGCCGGTGCCGGTCGGCCTATCGCGACCCGCGACTATGGCGGCGGCGGACCGTGTTGCCGTACACGTGGAGCGGGCGGTACGGCCGCTCCAGCACGGGCGTGGCTTGGATTTGCTGGCGAGTCTCGCCGAACGTGACGACGCCGGGGTTGAAGCCAGTGCTGGCAGCGTCGACCGGCCAGACAGGCACGAGCGCCGCCGTGGCGGCGACCGCGATGACGAGGGTGCGCATGGTGAGGGGGTCCATCGAGAGGAAAGCCGGCTCGCGGGAAGGTATCGGCACGAGCCGCTCGTGGGATTTGAGCCGCCGCGGCCCTCCGGTCCGGCTCGGCAGATTCATCACGTCCCGTCGCCCGAGGCCGTTGCTTCCCCCACGCCTCAGGGGAATGTCGCGACGCATGTGGTCGATTCATGGGGTAGAATGCTGCCGCCTTATGGACCCGGCTGACAGCGGGGTGTCTGGTGTGCGGTGGAGAAGCGATCGTGCGGCAAAGCTGGTTGGCTCTCATGAGCGCGGTGCTCGCCGCAGCGCCTGCCATGGCCGCACCGGCAGCCGAGCCATGGTCGCGGTGGCGGGGTGCCGCCGCTGCGGGACAGGGGGGCGAGCAGAGGTTTCCTACGGAGGCACCCGCCGCTGGCTGGGCCTGGACGGCGACGCTTCCGGGCATGGGCCATGCCTCTCCGGTGATCTACGACGGCCGCATCTACACCGCCTCTGCCGACGAGACCGCGGGGAAGCGGTTCGTGACCTGCCATGCGCTCGCCGACGGCACGGCGATCTGGATCCGTGAGATTCCCGGACCCATCGATCGGCACCACGTGCAGAACAGCTCCGCATCGGGTTCCGTGGCGGTGGATGCAACCGGCGCCTATTGGATGTGGGCGGCGGAGGACGGGTTGCGGGTGGAGGCATTCACGCTCGACGGCCGATCGAAGTGGCATGTGGATCTGGGGCCCTACGCTGCCGAACACGGCTTCGGCGGGACGGCTGCCCTGTGTGGCGATCTCGTGATCGTGTCCAACGACCAGGAGGGCACGAGTTTCGTGGCAGCGCTCGACACCGCAACGGGCCGCGAGCGGTGGCGGCTGCCGCGGGAGAGTGGGAAGTCGGGCTACGCCACCCCACTGGTGATGGCCAGTCCGGCAGGCCCGCAGGTCGTGGTCACCAGCAACGCCCACGGCATCACGGGGATCGATCCGGCCACTGGACGCGTGCTCTGGGAACGGAAGTGCCTGCCAAAGCGGGCGGTGTCGTCGCCGATCGTGGCGGGCCCGCTCGCGATCGGCACGTCGGGTGATGGAGGGGGCGACACGCGGCTCGTGGCGGTGCGGGTGCCCACGCCGGGGGCCGACGGCGAGCCTCTCGAACCGGACGTGGCGTTTACGATCGACCGGAGCGTGGCTCCCTATGTGCCGACGCCCCTGGTTGTCGGCGATCGGCTCTACCTCTGGGGCGATCGAGGCGTGGTGGCCTGCGTCGATGCGGCGACCGGCGAACTCCGCTGGCGAGGCAGGGTGGGGGGTGGATTTTCCGCCTCCCCGATCGCAGTCGGCGGCACGATCCGCAACGTGTCGGCCGATGGCGAGGTCGTGACGCTGGCCGCCGGCGATACCTTCGAAGTGCTTGGCCGGATGCCGCTGGGTGAGGAGTGTCGGGCGACGCCGGCGGTTGGGAATGGCCGGATGGTATTTCGTACGGTCGGCCGGCTGCTCGCCCTCGACGCCGAGGCCGTCCCCTGACACGGCCCGGCGGTGCCGCGAGAGGATTTCGTCATGCTCTGGATTGCCTGGAAGATGCTGGTCGGGAACCGGGTCAAGTACCTGGGCATCGTCTTCGGCGTGGTCTTTGCCGCGCTGCTGATCGCCCAGCAGGCCTCGATCTTCTGCGGGTTGATGTCGTTGACGATCAACCAGATCCGCGACGTCGAAGGGCCCGGGATCTGGGGAATGGACAAGGGCGTGCAATACGTCGACGACATCAAACCGCTGGCTGATACCGAGCTGTTCCGCGTCAAGGGCGTGCCGGGCGTGGAGTGGGCGGTGCGGTTCTACAAGGGGATCGCCCGGGCCCGGCTCGAGGAGGGCACCTATGAGCAGATGATCCTGCTCGGCCTCGATGACGCGACGCTTGTGGGGGCGCCGCGGCAGCTGTTCATGGGCTCGATCGCCGATCTGCGAAAGCCGGATGCCGTGATCATCGACGACGCGGGCTACCGGCGGATCTGGCCCGACGAGCCCTTTCGGATCGGCCGGACGTTCGAGATGAACGATCGCCGGGCGGTCGTGGTCGGGCTCGCGAAAGCCGGCCGCACGTTCACCAGTTTTCCGATCGTCTACACCCGATACAGCCAGGCCGTGCTGTTCGCGCCACCGGAGCGGCGGGTGCTGTCGTTCGTGCTGGCCGAGGCCGCGCCGGGCGTGGCTCCGGAGGAGGTCTGCCGGCGGATCGAGGAGCGGACCGGCCTCCAGGCAGTCACGCGGACGCAGTTCCTCTGGAAGACGATCATCTACTACATGCGGAAGACCGGCATCCCGATCAACTTCGGGATCACCGTGCTGCTCGGGTTCTTCGTCGGCACCGCGATCGCAGGGCAGACCTTTTACCTATTCACGGTCGAGAACATCCGGCAGTATGGGGCCCTCAAGGCGATGGGGGCGAGCAACTGGACGATTCTCACGATGGTCCTCGCGCAGGGGCTGCAGGTCGGGCTCGTCGGTTACGGCGTGGGCGTGGGGCTGGCCGCCGTCTTTGGCTGGTGGGTGCGGGGGGCCTCGCGGCTGGCGTTTTTCATGCCCTGGGAGGTGCTCGCGATCACGGGCGCGGCCGTGTTTGTGATCGTGCTGGTTGCCAGCCTGGTCTCGATCCGCAAAGTGCTCGTCGTCGAGCCGGCGATCGTATTTCGGGGGTGAGGCGAATGGGAGCAGTGACGGCAGCGACGATACCGACCACGCCGCCGGCGGCGGACGTGGCCGTGCACGTTCGCGGTGTGACCAAGGACTTCGGCAGCGGCGGGACGACGACCCGGGCGCTGCGGGGAGTGGATCTCGACGTCCCCTACGGCGAACTCCTGATGCTCGTCGGCCCGAGCGGCTGCGGCAAGACGACGCTCGTGTCGATCATCGCCGGCACGCTCGACCCGACCGAGGGAGACGTGGTCGTGCTCGGCGAGGATCTGGCGGCCATGCCCAACGGCCGCAAGGTGCGGTTTCGCCGCGACAATGTCGGCTTCGTCTTTCAGGCCTACAACCTGCTGCCAGCGCTGACGGCGGCGGAAAACGCGGCGGTGCCGCTGATCATCGCCGGCTGGAACCGACGGCGGTCGGTCGAAGCGGCCGCCGACGTGCTCGACCAACTGGGCATGGGCGACCGGCTCGACCGGCTCCCGAGCGAACTCTCCGGCGGCCAGCAGCAGCGGGTGGCGATCGCCCGCTCGCTCGTCCACTCGCCGCGGTTGCTGATCTGCGACGAGCCCACCAGCGCCCTCGACGCGGAGAACGGTCGGATCACGATGGACCTGATCCGCGAGGTCGCCGTGCAGCCTGGCAGGGCGGTGATCGTGGTGACGCACGATGCCCGGGTCTACTCCTACGCCGATCGGATCGCGTCGATGGAAGACGGCCGGATCGAGGCGGTCGTCGCCGCGACGCGATCCGCGGCTGCCGGGGCCGGCTGACGAAGCCCCGTCGCCGGCCGCCCACCACGAGTGGTACATTCCGGCGATGGCCACCAGTTCTGCCCAACCTCGACGCCTCGTTCGACCCCGCACCCTCGGCGACGTGCTCACGCAGCAGGTGCTGCCGGTGGTGTCGCTGGGGCTTCTGGCCTTCGCCGGTTGGTATGCCTGGTCGACGCGGCCTGTCAGCGAGGATGCCCCTCCGCTGATCGCTCCGGCTTCCAGTCCGTATGCCGAAACGCTTGCGGCGGCCGGTATCGTCGAGGCTCAGACCGAGAACATCGCGGTCGGCTCCCAGACACCCGGGGTCGTGGTGGGGGTGATGGTCAAGGTTGGTGACGAAGTCACCGTCGGTGCGCCGCTCTTTCGGCTCGACGACCGCGATCTTCGAGGGGCGCTGGTCGTGGGTCAGGCGGCCGTGGCGGAGGCGAAGAGTGCCCTGGTGCGGCTGGAGGCCGAGCCGCGGCAGGAGAAGATTCCGGTGCTGCTGGCTACGGTCACGGAGGCCAAAGCCGGCGTGGTGCGGGAGGCTGATGCCCTGAAGCGGATCGAGGAAACCTTTGCTCGCAAGGTTTCGACGGAGCAGGAGCTCATCGAGCGACGGGAGGCTTTTGCGGCGGCGGAGGCGCGGCTCGCCAGGTGCC
>CAJBSQ010000589.1 GCA_903958265.1 uncultured Planctomycetaceae bacterium | reverse complement strand
CTCGACCGCGTGGCGGCCGCCCTTGAAATCGTGCCGGATTCCCAGCCGCGGTCGTTTCGGGAGGGCCGTGAGGCGGCGATCGAGGACCGCGCGGCCCGGTTCCGCGATCCGCGCTGGACGGGGCGACGCTGACACCACCCACGCGACCCTGGCCTCCCACGATCCGTTGTTGATATGATCTGGAGAGAGGCGTATGTTCCTCTCTCCCCGCTACGATCGCCGGTGCCGGTCTCCCTCCCTTCGGGCCCGCCATGATCGCCAAACTGATCGTCGCCTCCGGCAAGAGTGCCGGTCGTACCATCGCCATCAAGCGGAACAAACTGCTCATCGGCCGGGCGGAGCAGTGCGACGTGCGGCCTCTCAGCGAGGAGGTCAGCCGCCGCCACTGCGCCATCACCGTCGGCCCCGCGGAAGTCTGGGTCGAGGATCTCGGCAGTCGAAATGGCACGTTGGTCAACGGGGTGAAGATCACCGAACGGACCAAGGTTGTGGATGGCGATATCGTCAAGGTGGGATCGCTCGAACTCCGGGTGTCTTGTGCGGCGCCCGCGCCGCAGGGGGGCGGCTCGGAAGACGACGTTTCCCGCTGGCTGATGGCCGACGACCAGCCGGCGGGCATGTCGGATACCACCCGCTCGCTGACGGCCGGCCCCGATGATTCCGCAGCCGACGCCGACGCCAGCAACATCCACGGTGCGCCGTCCGACGTGGCCTCGCCTGAATCCACGCTCGATGGATCGTTTGTCTCCGGGATTGATGGGGTCCCCAAGACCGAATCCCCCTCGGGCTCGGGCCGCTCGCCGGGCTCGGTGGCCATGCAGGCCCTCAAGGCCGACAACGCCAAGCCGGCAGGCCTCCCACAGGGTTCGAAGAAGGCGGCCCCGGATTCCTCCCGCGATGCCGCCGCGGATGCCTTGAAAAAGTTCTTCGAGAAGCGATAGGCGGCGGCGTGCGGCCAGACCTGCGGGTCGTGCGGGTCGTGCCGCCGGTCAACCTTGCCCGAGCCCGATTTTTTCGCCAACCGGCACGTCCTCCGCAACCGGCAGCGGTCATGCTTCCGGTAGACCTTCGCGACCCATCGTCGCGGAGGAAACACCGGCCGGCCCCTACGCCCTGAGGAGTTTCAACCCATGTCCGTCGCCGCCCTGAAACCGCCCCGCTGCCACGCCCGTCTCCGGTCTGCCCCAGTCACGGCCGGCGGATGCCAGACCGACGACGCCCGCCCCGTCCGTCGCACCCGTCGGCGGCTGATCGATCCCGCCACCTGCGACCGCGATTACGGGCCCGAGGAACTCGAGTTCATGCAGGCCATCGACCACTACAAGCGCACGAGCGGCCGGATGTTCCCGACCTGCAGCGAGGTGCTGGAAGTGGTCCGGTCACTCGGCTACCAGCGGGTGGTCGCCGGCTGAACTCGGGCAATCCTGGCGATTCAGGCCGACCTTGCCCCGAAGCGGCCGGTTTCACTACGGTTCCGACCTCGTCTCCGGCGGCCTCGCCGGCATGGTGCGGAGTCTCGTCGTGCGGCATGTCTCCTCTTCCGAACGCGGTGCGGCCTCGGGCCCCCGCCGACTCGCGGTCTGCCTCGTCGTGGCCGGCTGCTGCGGCTGCGGCGGTATGGCGAAAACCGACAACGCCGAGGGGGTCAAGCTCTACCAGCAGGGCAACTACCTCGGCGCCGTCAACTCCTTCCAGCAGGCCCTGGCCAAGCAGCCCGGTAATCCCGACTGCTTTTACAACCTCGGCGCCACCTACCACCAGCAGGCCAAGCTCTTCGGCCGCCCCGCCGACATGCAGACGGCCGAGCAGTATTACCACCTCTGCCTGACCCGCGACCCCGCCAACGAGGCCTGCCAGCGGGCGCTGGCGGTGCTGCTGGTAGAGGAGAAGCGCGGCGACGAGGCCATGGCCCAGCTCAACGCCTGGGCTCGCGCCCAGCCGACCAATCCGGCCCCCCACGTGGAACTGGCCCGGCTCGCACAGGAGCAAGGCAACCTGCCAGAGGCGGAAAACCAGCTGATCGACGCGCTGGCGATCGACCCGAACAACGCTCGGGCACTGGTGGCGCTCGGCAGCCTGCGGGAGACGGCCGGCGACCAACCGCAGGCCCTGGCCAACTATGGCCGCGCGCTCTCGATCGATCCCCAGCAGCCTACGGTGGCGGCAAAAGTGGCTAGCCTCCAGGCGTCGCAGGCGGCGGCGTATCGCACGGCAGCGCTGCCGCCCCCGGCCCCGACTATGATGGAGACCCCGCCCCCGGCCCCGCCGGGGAACGTCGCCCGTTGACCCTCCCGGCAGTGACTCCTATTCTGCCCCGGGAATCCCACGGATTTTCGGGTGCATGCCATGACGGATCGCGTCTTCAACTTCTCCCCCGGGCCGGCCGTTCTGCCGCTCGAGGTGCTCGAACGGGCCCGCGACGAGATGCTGTCGCTTCCCGGGGTCGGAATGTCGGTCCTGGAGATCAGTCACCGCAGCCCCGCCTTCGACCGGATCCTCGACGAGACGCTCGCGTCGGTGAAGGGTCTGCTCGGCATCGGCGACTCCCACGAGGTCGTGTTCCTGCAGGGGGGCGCAAGCCTGCAGTTCTCGATGGTTCCCATGAACCTCCTCCGGGGCCAACCGGCCGCCGCCGACTACGTGATCACCGGCACCTGGGGTGCGACCGGCGCCAAGGAGGCCCGCCGCGAGGGCAAGGTGCACGTCGCCTGGGACGGCGCCGCCACCAACCACGACCGACTGCCGACGGATCGCGAAATCGCGATGTCTTCCCAGCCAGCCTACGTGCACATCACGAGTAACGAGACCATCCAGGGCGTGCAGTGGAAGCACGATCCCGATCTCGGGCCCGCCCCGCTGGTGAGCGACTGCTCCAGCGACTTCCTCTCGCGGCCGATCGACGTCTCGCGGTACGGGCTGATCTACGCCTGTGCCCAGAAGAACGCCGGCATCGCCGGTGTGACCACCGTCATCATCCGCAAGGATCTCCTCGAGCGTTCGCAGGACGACCTGCCCACGATGCTCGACTACCGCACCTTCGTGAAGACCGGGTCGCGGCCCAACACGCCGCCGGTGTTCGCGATCTACATCCTCGGCCTGGTGTGCAGCTGGATCAGCGATCGCATGGGAGGCCTCCCCGGGATGGCCCGGCACAACGCCGCCAAGGCGAAACTGCTCTACGACGTGCTCGACCAGTCAGGGGGCTTCTACGCCGGCCACGCGCGGCCCGAGTGCCGGTCCGACATGAACGTCACCTTCCGCGTTCCCGACGAGGCCTGCGAGAAAGCCTTCGTCGCGGGGGCCACCACGCGGGGACTCATGGACCTCAAGGGGCATCGCTCCGTCGGAGGCATCCGTGCCAGCATCTACAATGCGATGCCGCTCGCGGGTGTCGAGGCGCTCCGCGACTTCATGCTCGACTTTCAGCGGGAACGCCAGGACTAAACTGTCGCGACACCGCCCCGCCTCTTCTCGCCCACTCCAGGGATCCTCGCCATGCCCTCGATCATCGTTCTCGACACGCTCAGCGCCGACGGCATCGCCATGCTCGACGCGGCGAAGCCGCACGGCATCAGCTACGAAGTGGCGACGGGGCTCTCCGGCGACGCCCTCCGCGAGGCGCTCGCCCGGCACGACGGCGCGATCTGCCGCAGCGGCGTAAAGATCACGGCCGACGCCCTTGCCGGCAACCACCGCCTCAAGGCGATCGTGCGGGCCGGCGTCGGCACCGACAACATCGACAAGGAGGCGGCGACGCGACTCGGCATCGTGGTGATGAACACGCCGGCCGGCAACACGGTGAGCACCGCGGAGCACGCCTTCGCACTCCTGCTGGGACTGTCGCGAAACGTCGCCGCAGCCGACGCGAGCCTGCGGGCCCACAAATGGGACCGCAACAAGTTCATGGGCTGCCAGGTCGCCGGCAAGACGCTCGGCATCGTCGGCCTGGGGCGGATCGGGCAGGCCGTGGCAGAACGGGCCCGGGCCTTCGACATGCGGGTGCTGGGCTTCGATCCCTTCCTCTCTCCCGACCGTGCGGGTGAACTCGGCATCGAACTGGTCGACAGCGTGCGGGACATGCTGCCCGAGGTGGACTACCTCACGGTCCACACGCCGCTCACCGACGAGACGCGGCACCTGATCGGCATGAAGGAGCTCGAGATCCTCAAGCCAGGGGTGCGGTTGATCAACTGCGCCCGCGGTGGCATCTACGACGAGCAGGCCCTCGTCGAGGGACTGAGGCGGGGCGTGATCGGCGGCGTCGCCCTCGACGTGTTCGAGAAGGAGCCCTGCACCGACAGCCCGCTGTTTGGCATGCCCGGCGTGCTCGTCACCCCCCATCTGGGCGCCAGCACCGAGGAGGCCCAGTCGCAGGTCGCCGTCGAGGGGGTGGGGCTGCTCGTCGACTTCCTCACCACCGGCGCCATCCGGCACGCCGTCAACTCCTCGGCGATCGATCCCGCGGCGCTCGAGGGCGTGCGGGGATTCATCGACCTCGCCTGGCGGCTCGGCCTGCTCCTCTCGCAGCTCGACGCGGCCTCCCCGCGGTCGTGCTCGATCGCTTATCGCGGCGAGATCGCCGCCCGAAACACCCGTCTGGTCACGGCCGCCTTCGCGGCTGGTCTGCTCGAGGGTTCGATCGAAGACGTCAACATCGTCAACGCCGAGATGCTGCTGCGGGAGCGGGGCATCGAACTGGTGGAGCAGAGCCGCACCGATCCGGGCGCGTTCAGTTCGGTGGTGGCGGTCGACCTCGTGGGGAGCGACCACGTGCACCGCGCCGCAGGCACGCTGTTCGGCCACTCGATGCCGCGAATCGTGCAGCTCGAGGGGCACCGCCTCGAAGCCTATCTCGACGGGATTCTGCTCGTCTTCACCCACCAGGATGTCCCGGGCATCATTGGCCGCGTCGGCTCCGCCTTCGGGCAGTCGGGCATCAACATCGCGCAGATGACCGTGGGCCGCTCAACGCCGGGCGGTGACGCGATCGGCGTGCTCAATCTCGATCAGGAGCCTTCGCCGGAGGCCGTGGCCGCCGTGGCCGCCTGCCCGGGCGTGCGCTCGGCCCGGGTCGTGAAACTACCCCCGGCGGGCAAGTTACCGTCCTGGCTAGCCGCCTCGGTGGCATCCTCGCGTTCGGCCCGGCGGCCGTAACGATCCGCAGCGCGAGCCTGGGAGCGAGGCTCTCCGATTCCGTGGGCCACGACACGCCCGAGGTTTGACGGCATGCGAGGGGGGTTCAACAATGCAGGGGTGTTGGGGATGACGACCGACCTCACCTCGCCGCGACCTCCCACGTGATGCACACCCGCGCCTTCCTCGCGCCGCTCCTCGCGGCGATCGCCTCACTGGCCCCGGCAGTCGTGCGCGGCGAGACTGCGTACGAACGAACCACGCTCGCCCTGCTGGAAAAGCTGCAGGAGCGGGACATGCCCGACGTGATGCTCTGGGTCATCGAGCAGGCGTCGGGAGCGCCGGAATGCTCGGCCGATACCCGCCGGCGGCTCGACTTCCTCAAGGGCTCGGCCCTCATCAGCCAGAGCCGCACCACCGCGGACATCGAGGCCCGCACCCGGCTGCTCGACGAGGCCGAGAAGGCCATCGATGCGTTCCTCGCCTCGTCGCCGGCCGACGAGATGGCGATTGCCGCCTTCACGCAGAAGGGAAACCTCCTCGTGGAACGGGGCCGGATCTCGCTTGCCCTCGCGCAGCGGCCCGGTGCCAACGCGGCCACTCTTTCCACGGAGGCGGTCGCCTTCTTCGACCGGGCAATCAAGACGCTCCGCACGGCCGTGCCGGCCGCCGCCAAGGGGGATGACAAGGGCGACGGCAAGCAACCGCCGCCTCAACCGGTGGTTCCCGACAGGATCGAGACCGCCGAAGACGCCGTGCTCCGGTCGCTGCTCGACACCAATCGCGAGATCGAGGAGATCCGTCTTCCGATCAAGGATGTGCGCGAGGCGTACGACGCCAAGAAGGCGGAGAACGCGCCCTTCCAGGCGAAACTCGACGAGATCGACAAACAGATTCGGGCGCTGCAGGTGGAAATCCCGACGATCCAGGCCGATCTGCAGAATGCCACCGCGCGGCCAGACCCGAGGCAACGGCCCCCCACTCCCCAAGAGGTCCAGGGCCGGAAGCAGGAAGCCACCAGGCTGATGGCGAAGCTTCAGGACATCACGACACGAGTGGCTGCGGCCGAGGCCTCGAAGCAAGAGCCCCTGAACGACATGAAGAAGATCGCGTTCCAACTGAACAAGCTGAAACGTGATCTTGAAGCGGAGGAGAAGCCCCTGGAGCGGGAACTCGCCGACCCGCTGAACCGCCAGGAAGTTCTCCGGACGAAGCTTCTCCAGACCCGCCTGATGGTGGCGGAGACCTACTACGAGAAGTCGAAGGCCTGTGCACCTGCCTCGACCGAGTGGAAGGCCGCGCTCGAGGAGTCGCGACGGCTCAACCACGACCTTGCCGAAAAGTACGGCAAACTCGGCGTCGGGTACGTGGCGAGATTCAACGAGGGCCGCAGCGAGGCGCTCCTCGGCAACCGCGACGCCGCGATCGGCACCCTCGCGCCGCTCTTCTCACTCGAAGCGGCGCCGGGCCAGCCTCTCTCGCCCCTCGGACTCACCCTCAAGACGAAGGCCCTCGGGGTGGCCTTGCAGTGCTGGCTCGACGAGAAGGAGTATGGCGAGGTCACCGGACCGTCGCCGTTCGAGCCTGACAAATACCGCTCGAACCCGTACCTCAGGTTCGCGATGACGCCGGTCAAGGAAGGACCGCTGACGGCGGAAATGGCCGCGGTGAAGTACCGCACCGCCGAACTGCTCGCGGCCCGGGTGACGTCGCTCTCCGAGAAGGAGGCCAACGCGGCCAGGCTGCTCGAGGCCGATGCCTACAAACTCGCCCGCGAGGTCTCGACGGCCAACCGCGACTTCGCCAAGGAGGCCCGCGAACTGGCGACCGGGTTGGGCAAGAAACTGGGGCCGGTCGACGAGGATTTTCCGGCAGCACTCGCCGCCGGACAGACGGCCTTCCGCGTGTTCCAGCAGGCACAGGCTGCCGTGAAGGCCGCGCAGGCCACCGGCCAGGCGGATGCGGCTCGCGAAGCCGCCGACCGGGCCGCGACGGTGCGGGACGAGGCCTTGGCGGCAATGCAGAAGGCGCTCGCCCTCGGTGAGAAGGACGCCGGGGCGGACGAGGCGGCGGTCAACCAAGCACGCTCGATCCTGGCCTTCCTGCACTACGACGCCCGCCAGTTTTCCGATGCGGCGGCCCTGGGCTCGCTGCTGGTGAAGGATCATCCCAACTCGCCCGCAAGCCGACAGGCGGCGCGGGTCGCGCTCGCCAGCCTGCAGGCGCTTGCGGCAGGCACCGATGCCACGGCTCTCGACGCGAAGCGCCGGCTCAAGGAACTCGCCGCTCTCGTGATCACCCGCTGGAACGATGGGCCGGAGGCGGCCGACGCCACGTCGCTGCTGATCAACATCGCGCTCGAGGCCCACGATGGCGACGGTCTCGTCGCGGTGATCGACGGCATGAACCCCGCGATCCAGCGTCGGCCAGAACTGCTCCTTCGGGCGGCCGTCGGCCTGCGGCAGGAGGCCGAGGCGGTCCGCAAGGCTGGAGGCGATCCGGGCCGGATGGCCGGATGGAATACGACCGTGAAGCGGGCCATCGACGAGGCGCTGGCCACGACCGAGGCCGCCGGGAGCCTGCCCGCGGGCCCGGCGAACGCGAAGCTCGCGGTGTCGGCGGCGCTGACGAGGGCCCAGATGGCCCAAGCCGAGGGGAACCCATCCCTGGCGCTCTTGCTGCTCACGAACAAGGTCTACGGTCCATGGACCGTGGTCTCCTCCGGAGCCGACCTCGCGCCTGCCCTGGGACCTTTGGCCACGACCGCCCTGTCGGTGTCGCTGAATGCCTTCGTCGAAGCGCAGCGGTTCGACGACGCCCAGAAAGCGATGAACCTGCTGGAGCAGTCGGCAGGCACCGGCGAGGAGGCTTCGGCGAGATTGACGATGATGTACCGATCCCTCGGCACGAGCCTGGAAGAGCGGCTCGAGCAGCTCGCGGGTGCGGGCGACAGCGAGGCGGCGACGAAGGCGGGCCCGCTGCTGGCCGGTTTCGAGTCGTTTCTCGAGGGCGTGGCCCAACGAGATCCGAAGGCGGCGGCCCAGCTCTGGGTGGCTACGACCTACCAGTCGCTCGGCTCAGGAACCAACGCCGCCGTGCCACGGGCGAAGGCCGGCCAGTATCTCGATCGGGCGGCGACGGCCTACGGCAGGCTGCTGGCACGCATGGGCCAGGAGGGCCTCCCCGAGGCGGAGGCCGCGGAGCTTCGTCGCTGCGAGCCCGCCGTGCGGCTGAAGATCGCCTCGCTCTCTCGGGAACGCGGAAAGTGGGACGCGGCCCGGGAGCAGATCGACGCCCTGCTCGCCGATCCGCAGCGGCAAAACTGGCTCGAGGCGCAGATCGAGGCGGCCGAACTCCTCGTGGCCGCCGGCCGCGCAGCAAAGAACGCCGGTGACGCCGCCACGGCCGACAGCATGCTCCGCGAGGCTGCCGCCGGCCGCAAGACGGGCATCGTGATCTGGGGCTGGGGGGGCATCGCCAACAAGGTGTCGCGGCAGGCCTTCGCCGGTACCGACGCCAAGGCGTTGCAGGCCCGGGAGTTGTTCTTCCAGGCGCGGCTCAAGGTGGCCGAGTCGCTCATGCTCCGGGCGGAACTGACGAGCGATGCCAGCGAGAAGACCAGGCTGCTGGAGACTGCCGAAACGTCGATCTCGATGACCCGCAAACTCTATCCCGATCTCGGGGGTACCGCGATGCAGCAGCGGTTCGAGAAGCTTTTGAAGTCCGTGCAGACCGCGCTCGGAAAAAACCCGGCTGGGTTCGCGGCGTTCGCACCTCCGGCAGCCGCCACGACGGCTCCGGTCCCCTGATCCCCGGACGGGAGGAGCATCCTGGTGATGGCCCACGGCACGAGCATTCAGACGACGATAACGGCCCTGATCGTGGCCACGCTCCTCGGCCTGTCGGCGCGGGCGGAAGATCGCCTGCGGCTCCGGCTGGGCACGACGGTGGCGAAGGAGGCCCAGCCGAAGCCGCCCCGCACGCCGCGGCCTCCCGATCTTCGCGGCACGATCGCCCAGCTCACGGCCGATGCGGTCACGATCGAGACGCCGACCAACACGATCAAGAAGGAATGGACCGTGCCGGTGGAGGACATCCTGGAGGTGTTCCTCGACGGTGAGCCCGAGGAACTCCGCAGCGCCCGCGGCATGGTGGCCTCGGGAGACGGCGCCGCGGCCCTGGAGCAGTTGGCACCCGCGGAGGCAGGCGATCGCGCCGCCGGCTGGGACCAGGCCACCGACCTGGTGAAAGCCGAGCGGACGTTCGTGAAGGCCGCCGCGAACGCTCAGGTCGCGATTCGCACGGGCGGAAGCCTCGATGCGGCCCTCGCCGGCATGCGTGACTTCCTCCGCGTCCATCCTCAAAGCCACCACGTGGCCTTCGCCAAGGAAGTCATGGGCGACGTGCTCGCCCGGATGGGCAGGCCGGACGACGCGATTGCGGCCTACGCCACGATTGCGACCCAAGCGCCGGCACGGCGGATTCGGGCCGACGGACTGACGGCCCGACTTCAACTCGACCGCAAGCAGCTGGAAGACGCCCGCAAGGCCTTCGAGCGGGCAATCGCCGTCGAGTCGCCGCCTGGCGACCTCGCGGCGGCCCTGGAAAAGCGGGAGGCGCGGCTCGGGCTCGCCCGATGCCTCGCCCGGGACGGCCGGGCGGCGGACGCGATCGTGCTCGCGCGGCAGGTGCTCTCCGAGGCCGATCCGGCCGACAGCCGGGGCCTGGCGACGATCTTCGTCGCGCTCGGCGAGGCCCAGCAGTCCGCGGGCGACAAGAACAAGGATGCCCTGATCTCCTCCCTGGCGGTGGACGAGGTCCACAACGGCGTCCCGGAAGCGCATGCCGAAGCCCTCGCGAGGCTGGTGCAACTCTGGGAGAAGGAGAATCACCCGGAACGGGCCCGCGATGCCAGGCAGTCGCTCGAGCAGAACTACCCGAACAGCTCCTGGGCCCGGCTGATTCGCGAGGCCGCGGGCTCCTGACGCCAAAACGACTCCCCTTCCGGCGTTGCTGGCCGGGAGGGTAGCCTAGGCGGCCAGGATGTCGCCAGAAGGCGTTACACCGGACCATCCTCTCGAGGAGACGATCATGCTTGTGGGCTCGTGCGAACCTGGACGGGAGGGACTGATGGCATGGCTGACCGGGCCGGGGCGACTCGGCCGAATCCTGCTGGTCGTCTGCCTGACGGCCTCGGGGCTCGCGGCCCTGACCTGCGTCTCACCGGCAGTAGCCGTTGCCCAGGATGAGGAGATCGCTGCCGACGCGGCTGCCGACCCGGAACCCGAGGGCAAGAGCTACCTCACGTTCCTCGTCGAGGCGCTCGGCCTCAAGTACGTGATCATCTTCCTGCTGCTCTCGTTCGGCCTGGTGGCCCTGCTCGTGATGTGCTTCATGCAGTTCCGCAAGGTGGTGATGATGCCCCCGGCGCTGTCCCAGCAGTTCGAACAGCACCTGGAGAACAAGGAGTTTCAGCAGGCCTACGAACTGGCCAAGAACGACGAGTCGTACCTCGGCAGAGTGCTCGCCGCCGGCATGAGCAAACTCCAGTCGGGCTATCCGGCCGCCGTCGAGGCCATGCAGGCCGCCGAGAACGAGCAGGCGATGACCCTCGAGCACAAGATCAGCTACGTGTCGCTGGTGGGGGCGCTTGCCCCGATGTTCGGCCTGCTGGGCACGGTGGACGGGATGGTCGCGGCGTTCATGCTCATCGCCCAGCGGGACACCGCCCCCAAGCCCTCGGAGCTCGCCGTGGGCATCTCGCAGGCGCTGGTGACGACGCTGATCGGGCTCTGGCTGGCGATTCCCGCCATCGCCTGCTACGGCCTGTTCAAGAACTGGCTGCAGCGTTTCAACACCGACGTCGACGACGAGGCCATGCGGCTGATGGCCCAGTTCAAGACCATGGGCAAGAAAACCGGCTGACCGCCGGCAGGGGCCTCACCTCATGGCACGCAAGCAGGGCGCCGGGCCGGCGAAGACCGACATCGACATGACGCCGATGATCGACATGACGTTTCAGCTGATCACGTTCTTCGTGTTCACCCTCAACTTCTCGACCGCCGTCCAGGATGATCGCGTGCAGCTTCCGGTGAGCCAACTCGCCAAGCCGGCCGAGGGCCCGTCGGTGGAGCCGATCACCCTGCAGCTGATGAGCGACGGCCGCGTGATCTACTCCGGCGAGCCGGTCTCCCTCCAAGATATCGGCGGCTACCTCGAGAATGAGAAGCGGGTGATGATCTCGGTGAGCAAGGAGCCGAGCACCGCGACGGTGATCGTGCGGGCCGACGGTCGCTCTACGACCGGCGACGTGCAGGATCTGATCAAGATCTGCCAGGAGAAGGGTTTCGAGAAGTTCGTGCTGCGGGCACAGTACGACGAGAGCAACTAGCCGGAGGGCCGCCGTGGCCGCGAAGCGAGAAGGCCTGTCTGACAAGATCGCGATCGACATGACGCCGATGATCGACGTCGTGTTCCAGCTGATCACGTTCTTCATGCTCACGCTGAAGACCGTGATCACCGAGGGTGATTTCGACATCCGCATGCCGCTCGGCGCCAGCGCCGGGGCCGCTTGGGAGGATCCGCTCCCACCCGTTCGCGTGAGGATGACCGCCGGCCCCGACGGGGAACGGACGAGCCTCACGATGAACGGCCAGCCGATGGGCGACTTCGAAGAGCTTCGCCGCCGAATCATCGATCTCGTCGGTACCGGCCCGGGCTCGAACGCGGACAAAACAGAGGTGGAACTCGACTGCGACCCCACCCTCACCTACGACAACGTCATCGCCGCCGTGACCGCCGTCTCGGGAATGGTGCAGCCCGACGGCACGGTGGTGGAGCTGATCAAGAAGATCAAGTTCGCCCCGCCGAAGAAGAACTAGCACGTATCCGGGGTACGTGGATCGTCGGCGACGTAAGCACGGGCGGGTAGGCGAAGGGGGTCGGCGAACGCTCGCGGAGCCTTGGGCGTATCCTCGCCCCGGCGACGCGACTTTTGCCGCCCCCGAGCCGGCGAACCACGTACCCCGGATACGTGCTAGTTCTTCTTCGGCGGGGCGAACTTGATCTTCTTGATCAGCTCCACCACCGTGCCGTCGGGCTGCACCATTCCCG
>CAJBSQ010000588.1 GCA_903958265.1 uncultured Planctomycetaceae bacterium | reverse complement strand
GGTCGGTCGATGCAAGCTTCTCCGCAGCGGTCACACCGGCCCGTGATGCGATGAAGATCGTCTCGTACGGGTTCGCTGGATCGACCGCGCCGTGCGAGCCCTTTACGAGCGTTGGATCGAGTGGAATCTCGATCGTCGGGAGTTTCGTCCGCTCGAGGTGGAGCTCGAGCGGGTCGTAGCCGGGCTTCCGGTGAATGTCGATCGTGCGGGCGAACGACGGAGCCTTGGCGTCGTCGAGCCAATAGAAATACGTCTGCCACGAATCGAGGCTGCTCTCGATCACCACGTCGCCGCAGCGGTTTTCCACGCGCGGCTGTCCGGGGGGCACGAGGCCGGCCGCGACCAGATCGTCGCCAACGAGTACGCGTCCTACCCCTGCTCTCCCCCGGAAGAGATCAGCCACCGCCATGGCATCGGCCGGATCACGGAGGTACACGTGGCCGATCTGGTGGTCGGCGAGCGTCCAGGCCCGGCTGGCGGCGAGGTCGAGGATCTCCCCCTCGGGCGTGTCCCGCACCGCGAGCAGGCCGGCCTCGCGGAGGATGCGGTTGGGGTGGATCGCGTGCGACACCGGGCGGATCCGGTATTCGCCGGCGACCAGCACCGTGAGGTTGTCCCGACCCACGATTCCGGAGAAATCGTCGATCAACGTGCCGATTTCGGCATCGAGTTCGCCGCACGCGGCAAGGGCCTGCGGGCTGTCGGGCCCAGTGCGTTGGGCGGCGTAGTCGAGGTGCGGGAGGTAGACGACGGCACCGTGGGGCGGTGCGGCCCGCGAGGCCTCGACAAAACTCCGGGCGATCCACCGCGACGACTCGATGCCCGCGACCGGCCCCCAAAACTTGTGGAGCGGAAACTCGCCAAGTTTCTCCCGAAGCGCTGCGTAGAGCGGCTCGGGATTGGTATGGCACCACATCGTCTCGCTGCCGTCGGCGTTGTGCTTCGGCGCCGGCAAGCAGACGAGATCTGCCGTGGCATGCTTCGACTGGAGCAGAAACCAGGCTGCCGTCCGCAGGTCTGGGCGGGCCGCCTTGAGCCGCTCCCAGATCCGCGGCGCGCGGTGCACCGCGTCGGGGCTGATCCACATCTCCAGGTGGTTCGAGCCCCGGTCGAAGAGCCCGTTGGCGAGGATGCCGTGCGCGGCGGGCCGGACGCCCGTGGTGAGCGACGCCTGCACGGGGCAGGTGACAGCCGGGAAACCGGGGGCCAGGGGAATGCACCGGCCGACGGAAGCAAGCCCCGCCAGCACCGGCATCCGCGCGAGGTCCTCGACCCGCAGGCCAGGAACCGAAAGCAACAATACGTGCATAAAAGGTGTCAGCCACCAAATCTGGAGAATCTGAAAAAGAACACCTTACCCAGATTGGCCAGATTTGGTGGCTGACACCTTTTTTTCGAGGGCGGCCGCGGACTGCCGTGCTGTTGCCAGCCAGGCATGAGACTGCCTGGGGAGTTCGACGTGCAGGCCTCCCTGGTAGCCTGCGGCGGCGAGGGCCGCGATCGCGGCCGAGAGGTCGACATCCCCCTGACCCAGCGGCAGGTGCTCATGCCGACAGGCGCGCATGTCGTCGACGTGGACGTTGGCCAACCTGCCGTGCCACGGCCGCAGGTGCCCGGCGTAAGGCCACTCTCCCATGCATTCCATGTGGCCTGTGTCCACCGTGAGCCGCAGCGGCTCGGGGCGGCCCAGCCGGTCGAACAGCCGCTCGGCGCGGGCGAGCGTGTCGACGAGCATGCCAGGCTCCGGCTCGAACGCCACGACGATGCCAACCCGCCCCGCATGCTCGACGATCGTAGCGAGCCCGTCGGTGAGCCGGTTCCACGCAATCTGCTCCACTGCCGCGTCACGAACGATGCCCGACCAGAGCGAGACGCACCCGGCGCCGAGATCCACCGCGATGTCGATCGCGCGACGCGAGAACTCGACCCGCCGGTCCCGGGCCGCGGGGTCGGCCGAGACGAGCGTCGGCTCGTGCTTGATCGTCGGATCCAGCAGGTGCCGGGCTCCCGTCTCCACCACGCAGGCCATGCCTGCCGCGGCCAAGTGCCTCCGCCAGCGGGCCACGCGGGCCGGCAGGTCTTTTGCAAAGGGATCGATGGTGTGGCGGTCGAGCGTAACCGCAAGCGACCGGTAGCCAAGGTCTGCCAGTATCGGAACCGCGTCGAACGGGTCCATGTCGCCGATGCTGTTGGTGCTGTAGCCGAGGAGCATGGCGGGGGATCGGCGGGGGACGCCCGCCGCGTGGATCAGGTAGGGGGTACCAGGTGCCTGCCGACGAGGAAAAATCCAAGGAGCATGAGGACGACGATCGCCCACGGCTCGCCGCACGACGCCAGCACGAGCACGGCGTCGAGCGTGATGATCGACATGATCGCATTGCCCACCGCCGCCCGCACGCGGCCCGGGGCGGGATCGGCGATCGCGACCACGGCCCGCAGAATGATCGACGTCGCCAGCACGCCCCAGAGCACGAGCCACGTCGCCGCAGGCAGCCGCGTCGCCAGCGTTGTCACACCCTCGGAAAGCGGTAGCCACACATGCCCTGCGGCCATCCCGAGGCCGAGGGCCATCGCCGCCGCGGCCACGATCAGCGTTCCCCGACGACTGCGGCCCGCCTCATCCCGCGCGAAGAGCGTGATGCCGGCCACGTAGACGGCCATCCCCAGCGGGATCGCCCACTGGTGGAGGGCCGTCGGCCCGCCGGCCGCGGTCATTCCCAGCAGCCAGTTGAGTCCGCGGCACGCCCCCATCACGGGCGGCCCGAGCGGCGTCGACTTCGCCCGCCGGTCGTAGAGCCAGATCGCCGCGGTGAGCGCGGCGCCGACGAACGCCGGCCACGGGCTCCCCGACACGACCGCCGCCCCGCAGGCCGCCGCAGCGCCGATCGCCATCAGCCCGTGGCCGACGACGGAGGCCCGCCCGACGGCGATGGCGCCGCTGGGCAGGGGCCGCTCGGGACGCTCCACCCGGTCGATCGCCAGATCGTAGACGTCGTTGAGCACCATACCCGCCGCATAGAAGCCGAGTGAGGCGAGCACGGCGAGCACGCAGGCGGCCGGGGGCCACTCGACGGCCTGCAGCCCCGACACCACCAGATAGCCCGCGACCGCATCGGCTGCGGCGGTGGCAAGATTCGGCAGCCGCACGAGCCGCAGCCAGTGGAGCATGTCAGGCGAGCTCCACGCCGGCGGCCTGTGCCACCGCGAGGAGGTGCGTCCGCGCGGCCCGCGCCGCGTCGTCGGGCCGGTCGCGGTAGGGATAGAGCTCGACCGTCACCCAGATGTCGGGCGTGTGCGTGGCGATCGCCTGGAGGGTGGCCGCGAAGTCGATCGCCCCCTCGCCCGGCACGAGGTGGTGGTGCACGCGGGTCGCCGCGATGTCCTCGACGTGGTAGTGCCGCGTGTGAGCCTTCATCCGCGGCACCCACTCGGCCGGATCCTCGCCCACGCAGTAGGCGTGGCCGACGTCGAAGTTGAGGCCGAGCGCGGGATGGTTCACCCGCTCCGCGAACTCGAGGTACTGCCCGAAGGTCTCGATCAAGAGGCCGGGCTCCGGCTCGATGAGGAGCGTCACCCCGCAGTCGGCGGCCACGTCGAGGGCCGGCATGATCTCGTCGTAGAAGATGTCGGTCGCCTGCCCGCGGGTCTGCCCCGCCTGGATCTCGCCCCCCGGCTCCGTCGAGATGTGCTTCGCCCCGATCTCGGCGGCGAGCGCCAGCGCCCGCTTGGTGTGCTCGCGGCGGATCGCCCGATAGTGCGGATCGGGATCGGTCCAGCCGGGGTGCCAGTAGGGCTGCCGCGGGTCCGCGATCGCGTTCATCATGAAGGCGTTGATGTTGGAGATCACGAGGCCGCTCTCGCGAACCGCCAGCCGGATCGACTCCTTCGACACCTCCAAGAGGCCGGCCGGCCAGGCATGGGGCACGTCGGCCAGCAGTTCGATGCCGGCGTAGCCGAACCCGGCGATCCGTGCGATCGCCTCCTCCACCGGAACGTCGAGGTAGGCGTTGGAACTGAAGGCGAGACGGAGGGGCATGGGCTTGAATCCGGGGTGCGGAGGCTCGAAGCCTAGCTGCCGCCGCCTCTCCGGCCCAGTGGATGCCCGCGGAACGGGTCCCCGATCAGGATTGCAGCGCCGCTCGTGCCGGCTTTCGCGGCCACCACTTTCGGGCTGCCAACCCCAGACCACAGACGGCGATCGCCAGCCCGGCGCAGGCCGGCTCCGGGACGATCTGCAGCTGCACATCGTCGAGCCGC
>CAJBSQ010000587.1 GCA_903958265.1 uncultured Planctomycetaceae bacterium | reverse complement strand
GCTGCCGATACCGATGGAAGGCCCCGGCGGCCCGGTCGTCGACAAGGGCCTGGGCGGCCCGGGCCTGCTCCCCAGGAACACGTTGATGCTGCGATCCGCCACTCTCGGCATGCTCACCGTGCTCACCGTCGTGGCAGCGACGGCTGGTGCCGAGGCGGCGCCACCGGTGGCCTTCGAGGGGTTGGGCCTGGGCAACTTCGAGGGGGGCGGTTCGGTCGCGGCGGAGTTGGAGCGGATCGATGCCGACGCCGAGCGGGAGCAGCTTGGCAGGATGGCCGACATCGCAGTCGCCGTTCAGGGCCCGTCAGGCCAAGACGCGTCTCCCACGCCCCTGTCAGCCGAGCTCCGCAGCCGGATTCACCGGTTTGACGTGGCTGCCGGGCTCATGGCCGATCCGCAGCTCGTCCAGAATGGGCCGGCCCGCTGGATGGGCCGCGTCGGGCTCTCGAGCGACAGGGCCGACGGACGGGAGTCGGTGGAACTCCGCACGATGGTGGGCAACAACGCGGAGTGGGGCCTCGTGGGCTTGGAGGTCGGCCCGCGGGTCGAGCGGAGGCTCCGCAAGGGGGCGACGTTCTTCATCGACGGCAAGGCCGAGGCCCAGGCCATGCGATCGACGGAGACGGGCTGGTGGTCGTTGCCGGGCACGGCGACCGACGGGTCGGGCATGGTGGGCGTGATGGCCCGCACGGGCGTCGTCCGTTGAGCGTCGACCTCAGGCGAGGTCGCGATCCTGGAACAGCACCAGGGCCACCAGGATTGCCAGCGTCGAGTAGAGGGCCGCGTAGAGCGCCGCCCAGCCGAGGTAGACCCAGGGCACCGGCATGCCCCCCACCACCGCCGCCTCGATCGTGAAATGATCGAGCACGGGCAGGAGCGTGGCGATCAGCTTGCCGACGAACCGCACGATCGCAAACTTGCCGACGCTCGACTGCACGATCAGCGGCACGAGGTGGCCCAGCGCGTAGACCGTGAAGCAGATGATCAGGTTTGGCACCATGCCCAGGCGGGTCGACACGGCGAGGCTGACGGCGGCCATCAGGATCGTCTCGAGGAGCGAGAGTACCAGGCCGGGCACAACCGTGATCATTTCCTCCGCGCACTCTCGCCAGAGGGGGTCTGTCTTGGCCGACTCGCGGGCGTCGTAGACCACCTTGAGGCTGGTGGTGGCCAGCAGCACGCCCCCGAGAATCAGAAACACGAGCAGCGCCACGAGCACCAGTCCGGCGAACTTGCCGAGCACGAACTGCCAGCGGGTGATGGGCTTCGAGAGCACCGTCAACGCGGTCCGGCCCTCGATCTCCTCCGCCACCGAGACGCTCGCCGTCCAGACGACGACCAGCAGGGCGAGCACCTTGATCAGCGTCAGCCCACTGTCCTTGAGCATCTTCACGTCTTCGCCGAACGTGTTGTAGGGAATGGCAATGAAGGCCACGAGCAGCGCGATCCCGGCGACGATCGCCACCGTGAACACGGGCTGGCCGATCGCCTCCTTGGTGGTGGCCGAGGCGATGGCGGCCAGCCGCGGGCAGCCGAGCCGAAACACCGCGTAGGCGGCGGCCAGACTCGTCAGGGCGAAGAAGGTCCAGGGCAGCACGCCGGCCTGTGGGTTTTCGGCCGCCAGCTGCCAGCCGATCGAGAGCTTCGCTGCCGACGTGCCGTCGTTGCTGGCCTCGAGTTTGGCCCGCTGGCCGACGAACGGATTGGTGGCCCCCTCGGCCTTCGTCCATGTCCAGGGTTTGCCGGCGGCGAGCGACACCTCCGCCTCCTTGACCATCGCGAAACCTTCGACGGGCTGCTGCGTCCGCACCACGATTGGCTTGTCGCTCTCCAGTCGCAGGAGGGCGAGTTCCTGCGGCCGCATGTCGAGCGGGATCGCCTGAAGGCTGGCTCCGGGCTCGACGACCACGGTGTGCTGGAAGTTGTTGGCAGAGGTGAGCCGCGCCAGCGAGCGAACGATCTGGTCGAGAGGCACCAGGGGGGTGAAGGCGAGGGCCGCGGCCGAATAGGCCACCAGAAGCCAGGCGAGGGGACCGAGGAAGCCGTCACCGAGGCTGACGCGAGCCTCCATGGCCGCTCGCGGAGCGACCAGCCGGAGGAGAGCATAGGCGAGGAGCACGGCGAGGAGCGTGGCCGCGGCGGCCGCACCCACCATCCAGATCGACGGCAGCGGAATCAGCCAGCGGTTGGCATCGGCGAACAGGGGCACCATCGGCG
>CAJBSQ010000586.1 GCA_903958265.1 uncultured Planctomycetaceae bacterium | reverse complement strand
CGACGGCGTCGCCCGGCTGTTCAGCCCGTACCTATGACCCGCCTCCGTAGCCGCAGGTTTCCTACCTGCGATGTTCCACGTCGAGCATGGTGCCGGCAGAAAACCAGCACCTCCGTTGGAGATGCCCAGCGCCTTCCGCATTGGTAGCCTGCGGGGTCGCGGCGGCAGGGCCCAACGGTTTGGATCGGCCTGCCGACGGGTTCGTTGCCACAGGGCCGGGGCAGGGAATAGAGTCTCCATCCATGAGCCTTGTCCCCGCCCCACGTGCCGCCGCCGACACCGACACCATCGACCTGCTGCGGACCGTCGGCCGCGAGTTCCACGGCCGCGGCTGGTCGCTCGGCACGAGCAGCAACTACAGCGTCGTGCTCGCCCGCGACCCGCTGGAACTGCTGGTCACCGTGAGCGGCAAAGACAAATCAGCGCTCGGCCGCGAGGACTTCGTCCGCGTCGATGCGGCGGGCCGCGTGGTCGATGGATCCGGCCGCCGCTCGTCGGCCGAGACGCTGCTCCACTGCACGCTCGCCTCGATGATCCCCTCGGTCGGCGCCGTCCTGCACACGCACTCCGTCTGGGGCACGATCCTCTCGGCCGCCGACCTGCCCCGGGGCAGCCTGCGGATCGCCGGCTACGAGATGCTCAAGGGGCTCGAGGGCATCGGCAGCCACGATGCGTTCGAAGAGGTGCCGATCTTCGCCAACACGCAGGACATGGCGGAACTCTCCGTCCGCATCCGCCGCCAGTTCGCCGGCGTCGACTGGACGGCCGAGGGCAGGCCCCCCTGTCATGGGTTTCTGCTCTCGGGCCACGGCCTCTACACCTGGGGCCGCGACCTCGCCGAGGCCCGCCGGCACATCGAGATCTTCGAGTTCCTCTTCGAGTGCGTCGCCCGCGCCCGCATGCTGCCCGTGAGCGATCGGTCGCCGCCGCCGTCCGTCGGACAGCGTCAGGCTCAGCACCACCAGCAGCAACAGTGACCCTCGCCCCCGAGACGTCCGCAGGAGTACCACCATGGCCATCGTGACCGTCCCCGCCGAGGATCGCCGGATCACCGACCCCGCAGAGATCACCGCGTTTCTCGCCACGCACGGCCTCCACTACGAGCGCTGGCCGCTGGAAGACCGCGTCGACCCAGCGGCACCGGCGGAGACGATCCTGGCGGCGTATGCCCCGGAGATCGACGACCTGAAGCGTCGCGGCGGCTTCGTCACGGCCGACGTGATCGACGTCTACCCCGAGACGCCCAACCTCGACGCGATGCTCGCCAGGTTCGCCAAGGAGCACACCCACACCGAAGACGAGGTGCGGTTCATTCTCCAGGGCAGGGGCGTGTTCCACATCAATCCCGAGAACAGACCCGTGTATGGCATCGAGGTCTGGGCGGGCGACCTGATCAGCGTGCCCCTCGGCACGCGGCACTGGTTCGACCTCTGCAACGACCGCCGCATTCGGGCGATCCGGCTCTTTCAGGACACGAGCGGCTGGACGCCCCACTACCTCGCGGACGGCGTGCACGAGGCCTACGAACCGCTCTGCCTCGGCCCGGCCTGGGTGACCGGCGCGGGAAGGGCGACCACGTGATCGTTTTCGACGGCCGCGGCATCCTGCTCGACGTCGAGGGAACGACGTCGTCGATCTCGTTCGTGTACGACGTGCTCTT
>CAJBSQ010000585.1 GCA_903958265.1 uncultured Planctomycetaceae bacterium | reverse complement strand
TCGGGTTCGACGGGCTTTTGCCGAGCGACCACACCTGGCAGTCGGGGCGGCTGGTCCCAGTCGGCACCGCCGGCCTCGGGCGGCTCACTCTCGATTCGGCCGACGGCATTGACCGCTTTCTTGACGAGGCCCGCGGCCGTGGTCTCCCGCTGCGGCACTTGGAGCGCGAGCGCGGCACGCTGGAGGAGATCTATCTGCAACTGGCCGATGCCGGCGGGCCATCGTCATGAATGAGCCAACCGAGTCCCGACGGCGTGAATCGCCCTGCAGGCCGAGCCCGCTCAGGTCGTTCGCGGCGATCCTCCGCGATGCGTGGCTGGCGTTTCGCGACGCCCGGATCCTCTGGCTGCTGCTCGCGGCAATTGTGGTGCTCTTCGCCGTGGCCCTCTCCGCCCGCGTCGAGCCGAAAACCGGCGGTCGCCGCTATCTCGATCTGGCCGCCCGCGCGCTCTCGGCCGACATGACCGGCATCGACCTCTCCAAAGACTCGCTCGCCGACGTGGCCGGTCGGCTCGATGGCTCGCTGTCGATGATCACGATGGCGGAGCCGGTCCCGGAAACCGCTGTCGACGGCCCGGGCACGACGTGGTCGGTGACGCTCTCGCGAAACGTCGTGCCCGTCGTGGGAAGCCTCGCGACGGCCGACGAGATGACGAGCCGGTTTGGCCAGATCCCCGACGGTCGCCTCTGGACGGTCCGCGAGATCCGCGAGACGACCACTGGAATGGCCGCCGCGGTGGGCAACCAGACCTGGGAACTCACGGTCGATCCCGGGCCCGATCTTCGCATCCTCTGGCCCCACCGCTGCTCGCTCTTTGGCGACAGCCTCGAACTCACCCGCCCGGAAGGCGCGCCGCTCGGGCTCGAGGTGTTCATCCTCCAGAAGCTCCTCTCCAACGGCATCGGCGGCACGATCCTGCTGCTCGTGAGCGTGGTGGTGACCGCTGCGTTCGTTCCCACCATGATTCGCAAGGGCACGCTCGAGCTCTTGCTCGTGCGGCCGCTGCCCCGCTGGCAGTTGATCGTGTTCACCTACGTGGCGGCGCTGCTCTTCGTGGCCGCCCTGCTGGCGCTCCTCATCCTTGCCACGTGGCTTGCGACGGGCCTCCTCACCGGCCTCTGGTCGCCGGGGATCATTCTGGCGCTGCCGAGCCTGCTGCTCTTCTTCGCGCTCTTGCTGAGCGTGAGCGTGTTCACTGGCGTGGTCACGCGGAGTGCCGTCGCTGCGATGCTCGTGACGGTCGCCTACTGGGCCGTCCTGTTCGTTGTGGGCCTGATGCACCTGCAGGTGGTCGCCAGCCGGATTCGCGAGGAGACCGCCGACAAGCCGCGGCCGGTGAGCGTGGCCGATGCGTTGCGGCCGCGACCGCAGCCGGCCCGCCGCGAGCAGGCTTCGTCGGCACGCGCCTCGTTTCATAAGACGACGGTGGCCCGCGTCGTTGAGGCAATCTACGCGGTCCTGCCGCACAGCGAAGATCTCGACACGATGGTGGACCGACAGCTGATGCGAGACTTCGCCGTGGGTGGACGGCTGCGGCAACTCATGGAAAGCCCCGATTTCACGTGGGCCCGCGGCATCGGCCTCACGCTCGCGCACACGGCCGCCTTCCTCGTCGCGGCCTGCGTGATCTTCTCCCGCCGCGATCCCTAAGGTCAGACGGTCCACACGTGGTCGTCGTGACACCGCAGGCAGCCGGGCAACGCTGGCGGACGTGCCATTGACCGGGCTATCCCTGGGACGGAATATCCGCCTCGCGTGCGGCCTTCGCCAGTTCGCCGCCGACGTCGCGGCCGTAGGGGGTGCGCATAAACTCTTCGTCTTATGGCGA
>CAJBSQ010000584.1 GCA_903958265.1 uncultured Planctomycetaceae bacterium | reverse complement strand
GGTCGCCGGTGGCGAGCGCTTCGTGCAAGAGCGGCTCGAGGGGCGCGCCCTGACGCCACCGCTGAAAGATCAGCCCCGGCGGCACGTTGACAGCACAGGCCACGCAGATCGTGCCGCCTGGGCGGGTGACCCGCGCCGCGGCGGCGACGGCGGCGGTGATCAGTCCGAATCCACCGGCAGGGTTCGACAGCGACGCGACGGCGACGGAGGCGGTCGGCTCCATTGCAGGGCACCAGGCAGCCGCCGCGGAGCGGGCCTGCCTGCCGGCCTCGTCGGGCAGGCCGAAGCATGCCGAGGCGAGCGTGCCCGCGGCGCCGCGGACGACCTTGAGGTTGGCACACACGCCCAGCTGCCAGGCGATCTCGTGCATGCCGCTTTTCCAGTCGGCGAGTGCTCCCCGACCGCGGCGAGTGAGCGTCTTGAGCAAATCGCGGCGACAGCTCCCCCGGGCGAACGTGGGCCAGAGCTCTCCTTCGATCGACCTGCCGCCGAGCGCCGGCGCCCAGCCCCATTCGCCCACGGCGACGACCACGTCGGCATCGACGAGCGGGCGGGCGAGGTGCATCGGACGACCAGCCTCGTCGGCCGTGAGGTAGGCGGTGGCCGCTTCGATCTCGGGATCGAATGCCAGGCCGCCGGGAATGGGCAGGTGATTCCCGGCCTCGACCCCCGCTTCAAATCCCAGCCTCGGCCCCTCGAGCACCGTGACATCCGCCGGGTCGATGCCGGCCGAGAGGAGGCAGTCCTGCACCGCCGCGACGACGGCCACCGCCTGCGGCACCTCGCCGGCCACGGCGATCACCACGCGGTCGCCTGGCACGACGTGGGCCGCGAGTGGAGGTCCGTGCTGGGGCGCGGTGATCGCCTCGGTGACGAGCCGGCGCGCTTCCTCGCCGTCTGCTCCGGCAGGCGGCTCGAAGGCCGTCAGCAGCGAACCGGGCAGGGCTTCGAGCACCAGTGGTTCATCGGCGCCGTAGTCGAGCGTGGTCGAGTGCACGATGACAAAACAGAAGGGATGGTGAGGGGTGGAATCGACGCGAAACGGCCATCTTATCGTCGCGCCGCCCGCGGAGAATGATCTGGCCTGACCAGCGGTGTTTGCGGCAAGATGCGGCCATGAAACCTTCAGCCTCCGCCCGGCAGACGTTCCCGGCCCTCGCCGCAGCCATCCTCCTCGCCGGCTGTGGCGAGGATCCACGGGGCCTGATCACCGAGATGGGCCGGGCCTACCGCGGTGCGGCCTCCTATGCCGACGACGCCCGTGTCGTCGTGCGGCAGACCAGCGGAGGTTCGTCCACCGACGCGGCATTCCCCTTCCGGGTCGCCTTCTCGCGGCCCGATCGGATCCGCATCGATGCCTACGACGCGCGGATCGCAGCCGACGGCACCAGGCTGTTTGCGGCGGTGGGCGGGGTGCCGGGGCAGGTGCTCGCCGAGGCCGTCACGAGCCCGCTCTCCATGGATCAGATCTTCGCGGACGACGCGGTGCGGACGACCCTCGCCGAAGGGGAGGCTGGCTGCCCCACGCAGCTGCCGCTGCTGCTCGCCGACGACACCGTCGACCTGATCCTTGCAGATGCTCGCGAGGCCCCGCGGATCCTGGGCACGGAGACGATCGATGGCCGGGCATGCGCCCGCATCGAGATCGTGAAGCCCGACGGCGTGCTCGAACTCTGGATCGACCGCGAGACGAAGCTCCTGCGGCGCATGAAGGTGCCGACCGCCGCCTATGCCGCGGAGCTGTCGCGGCAGGCAGGCGGTCCGGTGGGCATCTCGGTAGAGGTCGAGTTTGCGGGGGCCTCGTTCGACACCGCCGCGCCCGCGGAGGTGTTTGCCTTTGACATCCCCGCCGGCGCCGCCGAGGTTTCGCGGCTCGAGCCCCTGCAGCCGCCCCAGCCGGTGCATCCGCAGATCGGCAAGCCGGCCGACATCGGACCGCTGGCGCTGGCGGATGGCACGACCGTGTCGCGGGAGGAGCTGCGGGGATCAGTCGTCGTGCTCGAGCTCTTCTTCGAGGGCTGCGGTCCTTCCACCCACGTCATGCCGCAGGTGGCGACCGGGCTGGCCGATTCCGTCACCGCGCATGCCCGCCGTCATGGCGGCGAGCGGCCCGCCGTGCGGCACTTCGCCGTCAGCCTCGATCCCGAGGAGGTGACGGTGGACTCGATCCGAAAGAAGCTCGCGGAGTTTGGGGGTGTGGGCACGCTCGCCCGCGATCCGCAGGGCGTGCTGCCGCAGTCGCTGGCGCTGGAGTCGTTTCCAGCCACGGTCATCCTCGCAGCCGACGGCACGGTGGCCGATGTGATCACGGGCCACCACGGACGGATCGCCAGCGACGTCACCGAGAGCCTCGCGGCCGCCAACGCCTCGACACCGACCGGGCCGCTCGTCCGCACGCGGTACGAACGGCGGCTGGCCGACTATCGACGCGAACTCGATCGGGCTGCCGGCGGAAGCACGGGATCGCGGCTGCCCGAGCAGGTGATCGCTCCTCGGCGACAGCCCGTGCGATTCAAGCTCGAACCGGCATGGCGGGCGGCCGGCGTGGCGCTGCCGGGCAACCTCGTCTGCCTCGATGCGGCCCACGCCGCGACCGACGTGCGGATCGTCGCCCTCGACGGCTGGCGGACCGTGGTCGTGATCGATGCGGCCGGCACCGAGGTCAGCCGGCACGAACTCGATCTGCCAGCCGATGCAGGCGTCGGCTTCCTGCGCACGACCGTCGATTCCGCCGGCAGGCGGTGGTGGCTGGCGGGCCGCCGAGGCGGCCAGCACGTGTTTGTCTTCACGGCCGATTGGAAGCTGCATGCCACCTCTCCCGCAGCGGGTGGCATCCGGCACGAGGGCATCAGCGACGCCGACCTCGCCGACCTCGATGGCGACGGCACTCCCGAACTGGTGGTGGGCCACCTGGGCACCGGCGGCGTGCAGGCCGCAACCCTCGACGGCCGCCCGCTGTGGGAAGACCGCACGGTCGCGCCGGTGATCGACCTCGCCATCGGCGATCCGCGTGCAGCCGGGGGTGGCCGCGACGTGCTCTGCGTCACGGCGGCCGGCCGCGTCGTGCGGGCCGACCGCACACGGCAGGAGGCCGTCACGCCAGGCGACCCGCCGCCGCTGCCGCTCGGCGAACTCACGGCTGGCCCGGTGGCCGCAGACGCCGCCAGGGCGCTGCTCGGAATCGCGACGCTGCCCGGCAGCAGCCGGCGGGGCGTGGGGATCGATTCCAACTCGCTCGAAGCGACCTGGGATCTGCCGCTGGGCGAGGGGACCCACCGAGCCGGGCCGATCGATGCGGTGGCCTGGGCCGATCTGCTCGGCACGGCACGGCGGCAGTGGCTGATCGCGGCCCCCGACGGCTCGGTGACGGTGGCCTGGGCCGATGGCCGGGTCGTCGACCGCTACCAGCACGGCCAGCCGCTCGTCGGCCTGGGCGGCTACCGACACGACGGCGTCGGCTACGTCGTGATCGCCTCACCACGCGGGCTCGAGGCCCTCAGGGTCGCCGACGTGGCCCTGGACTGACGTCACATCTTTCCCGGCCGGCACAACCGGTCCCTGCGGTGCGGCCGCTCATCCCGGCAGCCTCCCCTCGACGAAGCACGTGTGGGCCAGAGAGGCTTGCACCACGTTTCCGGGAGTACCGATCGTGCGTTTCACCCGCCACATCATCGCCGCCGCCATCGTCGCCACCGTGCCATCGCTGCTCGCGATCGGTTTCGCGGTCGCCCAAGAGACGATGCCGGCCATGGAAGACTCCACGATGATGTCCACGGAGGATGCGGGAAACGCCTGCGGTTGCCGAAGCGGGCAGCAACCGCCGTGGCATGCCAGCGTGGGTGGGACGGAATGCCGACCGTCGTGCCACCCCTGCGGCGTGTTCCACGCGGATCCGTGCGGTCAGTTGCAGGCGAAGCATGACCTCCACCGTCATGGCTGCGTCACGCCGCCGCCATGCTTTCCGCGGCTCCAGGCGTGGTGGGCGTATGGGTCGTTGCCCACGCCCAAGCCGCTGGCCCAGCCCCGTTGCCACCAGTGCGGCGCGGCGATCGAGGGAGGCTTCTAAACTCGGCCCCCTTCGACGCGACGCCTGTTTCGGCAGCGAACGACGACACCCTCTGACGCGGTCCGGCCGGTGTGTGCCCCCGGCCGGGCCGCGGCGTCGTTTCCGGGGCTCACCAGCCGGCAATCCGGGCGGCTGCGAGCATGGCCACCACGACCGTGATCGCCCCTGCCACGTCGAGGATCGCGCCGCTGCGCATCATCGCCCGCAGCGGCACCTGCCCCGATCCGTAGACGATCGCGTTGCAGGGCGTGCTGATGGGCATCATGAAGCCGAGGCTGGAGGCAAAGGTCGCCGCCAGTGCCGCGACCAGGTGGTCGCCGCCCGTGTGCTGGCCCAACGCGATCACGACCGGCACGACCATGTTGGCTGATGCCGCGTTGCTCGTGAACTCGCTGGTGATGACCGCCACGACCGTCGCCATCACCACCAAGGCGACCCCGGCCCACTCACCCCCAGGAACCCAGGCGGCCATGGCATCGCCGAACGACCCGGCCAGCCCGGTGGAAAAGCAGAGCTCGCCCAGGGCCATGCCACCGCCGTAGAGCAGCACGATTCCCCAGTCCACCCGCGCCTCGCTCCACTCGAGCGCCGGCGACCAGCCTGCTCGCCATCGGCCGCCAGGCAGGATGAAGAGCAGGATGGCGCCGATCAGTGCCGCCACTCCCTCCGGCATCCGCGTTTTCAACCAGGCCGTCAGCGGGTGCGTTGGCCCCAGCACGGCCAGAGACACGCCCGGGCCAATCCAGAGCGCCACGGTGATCGCGAACGCCGTGAGCACCGACTTCTGCCCCGTGGTCCACGGCCCAAGGCGGCCCCGCTCGTCGGCGACGAAGCGTCGCACCCCCTCCAATCGCTCGACCCCCGCCGAAAACATGCTATTGAGCAGCACCACCGTAAACGCCGTGAGGACCGTCACGACCGGGATGCCCACGAGGCACCACTCGAAGAAGGAGATGTCGACCCCGAGCTGCTGGCGGATGAAGCCCAGCCCGATCAGGTTTGGCGCCGTGCCGATCGGCGTGGCCAGCCCGCCGATGGAGGCAGAGAACGCGATGCACAGGTAGAGCCCGGTTGCGAACCGCTGGGCCGGCGGCCGCTGCGTGAGTCGGGACGACTCGTCGACGGCGGCGAGGATTCCCGACACGATCGCGAGCATCATCGCGGCGGTGCAGGTGTTGGAGATGAAGGCACTGATGACGGCGGAGATGACGGCAACGGCCGCGAGGATTCGTCCGGGCCGCTCGCCCACCCAGGGCAGCGACAGCACGGCATAGGCCAGCCGCCGATCGAGTTTGTGAATCCGGATGGCCTCGGCCAGCAGAAACGACCCGATGAAGAGAAAGATCAGCGGATCGGCGAAGGGCCGAAACACCTCCTTCGCAGGAGCCACGCCGGCGAGCACGCAGGCCACGGCCCCCAGCAGGGCGGTGATTGCCAGCGGCAGCGCCTCGGTGACCCAGAGCACGACCACCATCAGCACGATGACGGCCAGCGACTGGGCTTCGGGCGTGAGATTCATGAGGGAGCGAGTCTAGCCTGTCAGCGAGGGCCAGCCATGGCTCACCCCCTTCACTCACGCCCACGGGCCTTTACGGAGCGACGCCGATCGTGGCGGTCAGCCCGTCCTCCGTAGCCGCAGGTTTTCTACCTGCGGAGAAGACCGACGTCGCGCCAGCCATGGCTCGCGCCCAGTTCTCACCAGGTCTTGCCGAGTGCCGCCTGGGCCGCCGCCAGCCGGGCAACCGGCAGGCGAAACGGCGAGCAGCTCACGTAGTCGAGCCCCAGGTGGTGGCAGAACAGCACCGAGTGGGGATCGCCGCCGTGCTCGCCGCAGATCCCGAGCTTGATGTCCTTGCGGGTCTTCCGCCCCTTCTCGACCGCAACCTCCATCAACTGGCCCACGCCCGAGACGTCGATCGACGCAAACGGGTTGGCCTTGAAGATGCCTTCGTCGGTGTACTTCGCGAGAAACGACCCCATGTCGTCGCGGCTCATGCCGAGGCAGGTCTGGGTGAGGTCGTTGGTACCGAACGAGAAGAACTCGGCCGTCTCGGCGATCTCGTCGGCCGTCAGCGCGCCCCGCGGGATCTCGATCATCGTGCCCACGAGATACTTGATCTTCTGCCCCGTCTCCTTCTGCACCGCCTCGGCAACACGGTGCACGATCGCCACCTGGTGGTCGAGCTCCTTCTTGAAGCCGACGAGTGGGATCATGATCTCGGGCTTCACCTTGATGCCGTCCTTCTGCACCTTGGCGGCGGCCTCGAAGACCGCACGGGCCTGCATCTCGGAGATCTCCGGATAGCTGACGCCAAGGCGGCAGCCTCGGTGGCCGAGCATCGGGTTGAACTCGTGCAGCGAATGCACGCGGGCCGCCACGGCCTCGACCGACATCTTGAGCTTCTTGGCGAGATCGGCCTGGGCCTTGTCGTCGTGCGGCACGAACTCGTGCAGCGGCGGGTCGAGGAAGCGGATCGTGGCCGGACGGCCGTCGAGGGCCCGGAAGATGCCCTCGAAATCGTCCCGCTGGTAGGGCAGGAGCTTGGAGAGGGCCTGACGGCGGGCGTCTTCGGTCTCGGCGAGGATCATCTCCCGCATCGCGTCGATCCGGTCACCCTCGAAAAACATGTGCTCGGTCCGCGTCAGGCCGATGCCCTCGGCGCCGAAGGCGATCGCGTGGCGGACCTGCTCCGGCGTGTCGGCGTTGGTGCGGATGCCCAGCTTCCGGTGCTTGTCGGCGAGCTTCATGATGAAGTCGTAGTACTGGAAGACCTCCGAATCGGCCGGCTTCATGGTCTTGGCGATCAGCACCTGCTTGAGCTCACTGTCGGCGGTCTTGATGGCGCCGGCGAACACCTCGCCCGTGCTGCCGTTGATCGAGATCGCGTCTCCCTCCCTGAGCGTCTTCCCGGCGCACTTCAGCGTGCCCGCGGAGTAGTCGATCTGGATCGCGCCAGCACCGGCCACACAGACCTTGCCCATCTGCCGGGCCACCAGGGCCGCATGGCTCGACACGCCGCCGCGGCTGGTGAGGATGCCCTCGGCGGCAATCATGCCGCGAAGATCCTCGGGGCTCGTCTCGACGCGGGCGAGCACGACCTTCACTCCCTTGTTGGCGAGCTCCTCGGCTTTCACCGCCGTGAACACGAGCTGGCCGGTGGCCGCCCCCGGGCCAGCCGGCAGGCCGGTGGTCAGCACCCGGCCGCTCTTCCGGGCCGCCTCGTAGTCGTGGCGGTCGAAGATCGGCGCGAGCAGCTGAGAGAGCGCGTCGGGGTCGGCCGACTGGATGGCGTGCTCCGCCGTCATCAGCTTCTGCTTCACCATGTCGTGGGCGATCTTGACGTAGGCCAGCGCCGTTCGCTTGCCGTGTCGCGTCTGCAGCATGTAGAGCTTCTTCTTCTCGACGGTGAACTCGAAGTCCTGAACGTCGCCGAACTTCTTCTCGAGCGTCTGGCGGACCTTCTCGAGCTCCTTGTAGGTGCCCGCAAACATCGCCTCGTGCTTCATCTCGGCGACGGGCTTCGGCGTCCGCACGCCGGCCACCACGTCTTCGCCCTGGGCGTTGACGAGGTATTCGCCATAGAAGACATCCTCCCCGGTGGCGGGATCGCGGGTGAAGGCCACGCCGGTGGCGCAGTCATCACCCATGTTGCCAAACACCATGCTCTGCACGTTGACGGCGGTGCCCCACTCGTCGGGGATCTTGTACTTGCGACGGTAGAGGATGGCGCGGTCGTTCATCCAACTGCCGAACACGGCGCCCACGGCGCCCATCAGCTGCTCGAAGGGGTCCTGCGGGAATCCCTTGCCGGTGCGATCCTTGATCAGCTTGAGATACCGCTTGATGAGCTCCCGGAGGTGCTCCTCGCCCATGTCGGTGTCGTCGTGGATGCCGAGTTGGTGCTTCAGCCCCTCCATCGTCTCCTCAAAGGGGTCATGCTCGTTCTCGTGCCGCTTCTGCACGCCCATCACGACGTCGCCGTACATCTGGATGAAGCGGCGGTAGGAGTCGTAGGCAAAGCGGGGGTTGCCGGTGGCAGCCGCGAGCCCCTTCACGGTCTCGTCGTTGAGGCCGAGGTTGAGGATCGTGTCCATCATGCCTGGCATGCTGTCGCGGGCACCGGAGCGAACGCTGACAAGCAGGGCGTTGGCGGGAGAGCCGAACTTTTTCCCCGTCTCCTTCTCCATCAGCCTCATGGCGGCGGCGACCTCGTCTTCGAGGCCCTTGGGGAACTTCTTGCCGTGCTTGTAGTAGTCGATGCAGAGCTGCGTG
>CAJBSQ010000583.1 GCA_903958265.1 uncultured Planctomycetaceae bacterium | reverse complement strand
TGGTCTCTCGCCAGCCCGACGCCGCGAGTCGTGGAAACCGCGCTGCCAGACCCCCGGGTCACCGAGCCGCCTCCCCGGTAACGAATTACCTGAAAGCGATAACGGCGCACGCTGCCGTGCCGGGTTCCATCCACTGCTGGGCCAAAACCCGAAACCGACTACACTTTCGCTCTCGATGCCGCGTCCCCCGGTGCGCACACGACCATGCGGGATCACCTCATTTTCTGGCTCAACGGCGTGCGCCGCGAGGTTCGCGGCGGCGACGCCTTCCTCATGCTGAGCGAGTACCTCCGCGGGCGGCTCGGGTTGGCCGGTACGAAAATCATGTGCGCCGAGGGAGACTGCGGCGCGTGCACGGTGCTCGTGGCGGAACCGCGGGCTGGCGAGCGTCCCCGGTACCTGCCGATCGATTCCTGCATCCGGTTCCTGTTTCAACTCGACGGCTGCCACGTCGTCACGGTGGACGGGCTGGCGAAGGACGGCAGCCTCGCGGCCGTTCAGCAGGCGATGGTCGACTGCCACGGCTCGCAGTGTGGCTTCTGCACGCCGGGGTTCGTGATGGCACTCGTTGGCGGATGCCATGCGATGGCCCAGGGGCAGGATCTCGACTGGCGGAAGGAACTCTCGGGCAATCTCTGCCGCTGCACCGGCTACGTGTCGATCTTCGAGGCCGCCGAGCGGGCGGCGACCGCGCCGGACTGGCTCGCGACGCGGTTCGCAGACGACGCCTGGATCCACGAAGGAGTGCGGCTGCGGCGGGAGTCGCTCGACCTCCGCGGCGAACAGGACGGCGGCCCGATGCGGGTGTCGAGCCCGGCCTCGCTCGCCGAGGCCCTCGAGGAGCGTCGGGGGCCCGAACCGCGGGTCGTGGCGGGCGCCACCGACCTCGGTGTTCTCTGGAACAAGGGCATCCTCCGGCCGCGGCACTGGCTCGACCTCGCACGGATCCCGACGCTCCAGGGGCTCGAGATCGAGGAGTCGGCGGCGGGCAGGACGCTGGTCGCCGGGCCGCTGGCCACGTGGACCGATTGCCTCGCGATCTGCGGCGCGGAGTGCCCCGAGTTCGTACCGATCCTCGAGGCCTTCGGTGGGCCGCAGATCCGCCACGTGGGCACGCTCGGCGGCAACATCATCAACGGTTCGCCGATCGCCGACTCGCTGCCGCTGTTGTTCACCATGGAGGCGACGCTCGAACTCGCCTCGGCCGCGGGCACGCGGCAGGTGCCGATCGACGAGTTCTACAAGGGCTACAAGCAGCTCGACCTCGCGGCCGACGAACTACTCGTGAGGGTGCGGATGCCGCTGCCGGCCCCTGCCGACCTCCTGCGGCTGATCAAGGTGTCGCGCCGCCGCGACCTCGACATCTCGACGTTCACCGCCGCGATCCTCATCCGCCGCGACGCTGAGCGGATCGCCGCGGCGCGGATCGCCTACGGCGGCGTCGGGCCGACCGTGATGCGGATGCGGGCCGCCGAGCAGGCCCTCGTCGGTCGGCCGTTCACGGAGGAGACGTTCCGCCACGCCGGCGAGGTGGCCGCGGGCGAGATCCGTCCGCTCACCGACGTCCGCGGCACCGCCGACTACCGGCTGCAGCTCGCCCGCAACGTGCTGCTCAAGTGCTATCACGAGCAGATGGTGGCGGCAGGATGAGCGGATCGAATCGCCAGCCCGGCGCGGATCCCGCGGCCTACGTGCCGAGTGTGGGGCGGACGATCCCGCACGACTCCGCCGTCGGCCACGTCACCGGTGCGGCCGCCTACATCGACGACCTGCCGCGGCGGGCCGACGAGGTGGTGGTCGGCTTCGTGCCTAGCCCCGTTGCCAGTGGGCGGATCCGCGGCATCGGGCTCACGGCAGCGCGGAGGGTGCCGGGTGTCGTCGACCTGGTGACGGCGGCCGACCTGCCGGGGGCCCGGACGTTTGGCCCGATCTTTCAAGACGAGCCGATTCTCGCCGACGGTGAGGTGCTCTACGTCGGCCAGCCGATGGTGGTGATCGCCGCCGAAACGCAGGCTGCCCTCGACGAGGCCCGCCGGCTCGTTGATCTCGACATCGAGGTCGCCGAGCCGATTCTGACGATCGACCGGGCGATCGACCTCGGCCGGTTTCTCGGGCCGCCGCGGCGGATCGCCCGGGGCGATGC
>CAJBSQ010000582.1 GCA_903958265.1 uncultured Planctomycetaceae bacterium | reverse complement strand
GCGCGGGCACGGCGACCTCGACCGCCGTGGACCAAACACCACTCGCGGCCGAGAGGCGGGCGACGACGGCAGCCGACGAGGTCGTCAGTTCGGCCACCTGCCGGGCACTCGGCGCGGCAGCCGCCGCGAGCACCGCCGGAGCCGCCCCGTCTCCGACACTTGGCATCGTCGCCGGCACGAGCGACGCGCTGGCCAGATTGACCCGAGCCTCGAGTCGCTCCACGCCCATCCTGTGGCCGCCGGCGCGGCGGGCGGTGCGACCTGGGCTCGATCGCTGGCCTGAGATTGAGTGACGTGTCATCGAGTGCCAGAGCCTGAAGGGAGATCGCGCGCCGAACCCGGCAGACCGGACGTGCGCGGAATGATGGTGTGCCCCACTGAGCAGAGACTACGCGGCCTACGGAACCGCGTCAAAAAATTGGCACGCAAGCCCATGATTGAGGCATGCACGCCCGATTGATTGCTGGCGAACTCTCTCGCATGACCGCAGCGTCGCGGCCTACGGCAGTTTGATCTCCGCATCAACGCTCGTGCGTCGGGCGCCGCCGGGCAGCGAGAGCAGTTCGTCCATCTCCCGCCAGTGGTTCGCGTAGACCCCGCGAGGCGTGGTGCCGCGCTTCACGGCGACGCTCGCCGCCTTGCCCACCACCTCCCCCATCATGCCGCAGGTCTTCATCACGCGGACGGTGCCGAGCGCCTCGTGCGTGACCGACACGCAGCGGCCCGCCATGAAGAGGTTCTCGACGTCCTTCGAGTAGAAGCAGCGGTAGGGCACCGGATAGCCGTAGGCCCGATCAACCCGGCGATCGTGGACGGCGATCGAGATGAACGGATTGTCGGGATACTTCGTCGCATACTGTTTTTTGGGATAGTGCAAGTCGATCGACCAGGTGGAGGGCACGCAGCCGTCGGGGAACTCCCTCTTCGTCACGATGTCGTCCTGCGTGAGCACGACGTCGCCGAGAATCCGGCGGCTCTCCCGCGGGCCGCCGATGGAAGCTACCCAGGTGAGCATGGCGTTGTCATGGTCGGCCTTGCCAGCGCCGTTCTTGATGGCATTCCAGGCGCCGAAGACGGCTCGCAGGTTCCAGTCGCGGATGCCCTCCGCGTCACCCAGCGGATCCTTGTCGAAGCCGCTTTCCCAGAACCACTGGCCGTGATGGTCGCGTGGATAGGGAAAGTCGTCCATGGTGAGTTGTAGCGCCCATGGGGTGTCGGGAAACGCCTGCGGAGCGTCGGCCTCCGCCCAGGCCCACATATTGCTCATCCCCATCCGGCCCTTCGGCTCCATCACCGTCTCGGCGCCGGCGAGGTGGCCGATCGTGGCATGCCCCGTGGCATCGCAGAAAAACCGCCCGGTGAATCGGAGTTCGCGGCTCGTCTTGGTCGTCAGGCAGGTAACGCTCGTGATCCGCTGCGCCTCGCGGGCCACGGCGAAGGCATGCGTGTGGAGAAAGAGGTCGACGTTTGGTTCGGCGCGGACAATCGCCTCTTTCTTGGCATCTTCGAACTCCTCGAACGTGCCGGGGCTCTTCTTCGCGTGATCGCAGAACTCCTCGACGATGTCGCCGACCCGCGGATACCGGCCGCGTTGAATCAGGCCCTGCGCCCAGACACGGACCTCGCTCGAGCCGTTGCCGCCGAGCACGCCGCGATCCTGCACGAGGGCCACCTTCAATCCCATCCGGGCGGCCGAGAGCGCCGCTCCCAGCCCCGAGTAGCCACCACCGATCACGACCAGGTCGTAGGGCCCCTTCGTTTCGGGTTCCGCGGGAAGCCCGAGGGCCTCGCGACGCCAGGGGGCGAGTACCGTGGCGTCGTCGGGCGGCGGTGTCGGATCGGTGGTCAGCAGGATGCAGTCGCAGCGGCCGTCGAAGCCGGTGAGGTCGTGCAGGGCGAGCCGCGCCTCGCCGGCGGGCAGTTCGACGGTGCCGCCGTCGTGCCATGCCCACGACGCGCTCTCCGTGCCGAAGGGCTCGGCGAGTGGCGTACCGTTGACGAGCACCTGAAAACGCCCCGGCGTGCCGGGGGCGTTCCAGCGGGCCACCCAGTCTTTCGTCCGCACGAACACGCGGTAGGTCCCGGGAGAGGGAATCGCGACGCTCGTCGTCGCATCGGCAACGGGCTTCCCGAGGCCGTGGGCCATCAGATAGGGCGAGCCCATCTCGCGGATAAACTGGGTATCCAGGCTCCAGCCGCCATGGTCGGCGAAGCCCTCGGCCTCGACGAGCACCGTGGCGGCAGGTGCCGCACTGGTTGTCATCAACAGCCCGATCAGGACAAAAAGCGTGGCCCGTGACAGCATCGCATGAGTTCCGCCGAGATGACATCTGATGGCCCGATGACCACCCGAATCCCGCCCATCCTACGACTCGTCTTCGCAGCCTGCACCGTCGGGCTGTTCGGCGAACTCCCCAAAGCCGAAGAACCGCCGGCCGGCGGCCTGCACACCGCCGATCTTCTCGCCCGGTGCCTGGCGATCGAGCCCGCGCGGCCCGCCTTCGCCAAGGAGGCAATGGTGCCCTACGTCGCCCGGCTGCTCGCGGCCGCCGACACGGAGCGGGCCGTGGCCGGCTGGCTCGCCGCCGCCGCCGAGGCGAATCGCACCGCGGCGCCCAGGGCCCCCGCCACGATCCCCGATCCCTTCAACAAGCACGCGCTGGTCCACGCCTGGATGCTCTGCCACGAGAGCCCGCATGTGCCGGCCGATGACGCCGCCCGGATCGCCGCCGCCACGAAGGAATACGTCTGCCGATACGGCCATCGCGAGTGGCGGGGCTACGGCGCGCTCAACTTCCGCCTGATGAGCGACGGCGCGGGACTGATCGCGGCCGAGCAG
>CAJBSQ010000581.1 GCA_903958265.1 uncultured Planctomycetaceae bacterium | reverse complement strand
GAGCCGTTCCCGGGCGGCGACACCGGCCTCACGGCCACCGCTCCACCGCGTGAAGGAGGTGAAGTCACTCGAGCAGATCAACGACTCCGCCAGCGACGACTTCCGGGAGACCCGCGCGGCCACCGGGGCCGCCGTCCCTTTCGCGTGCCAGGCGCCGCCGCCGCGGGCAGCGTAAACCAGTTCGTCGAGCGCGGGGATCGCGATCACGCCCAGCACCCCGCGGCCCTCGTGGCGACAGCCGACGAGCGTGGCATAGAGCGGCACACCGCGAATGAACGACTTCGTGCCGTCGATCGGATCGACGATCCACTCGTAACCCGACGTGCCGGGCGTGCTTCCGGTCTCTTCGCCCAGGAAGGCGTCGTTGGGAAACCCGCCGAGCAGGTCCCGGCGGAGGATCGCCTCGGCGGCGCGGTCGGCCTGGGTCACGGGCGAGGCGTCGGCCTTGAGGTCGATCACGAGCCCGGCGCCGCCAAACCAGCGGAGCGTGTCGGCGGCCGCGTGTCGCGCGGCGGTGATGGCAGCTGCCAGCCGGTCCGCGAGGGCTGGCGGTGCTGTGATGGCGTCGCTCATGGCTGCGGCTTCTGGGCCGATGGCTGCGGCGTCTCCAGGAACGATGACACGAGCAGCATCCCCGCACCGATCACGAGCCAGGAATCGGCCAGGTTGAAGATCGGCCAGTCGATCACGCCCGGCAGTGTGACGTGGATCCAGTCGCGGACGGCAAGCACCGGTTGCCCCACGCGATCCAACGGCGCGTGCCACTCGAGGCCGGGCACGCCCAAGCGGTCGTACAGGTTGCCGATGATCCCTCCGACCACGAGCCCGAGGGCGATCAGCAACCAGCGGTCGTCGCGGGTGGACGGCCGCGAGACCAGTCCGATGATGCCCGCGATCGCCGCCACCGATACGGTCGCGAACACGGCCCCCATCCCCTGCCCCATGCCAAACAAAGCGCCTTCATTCAGGTTGGTTTCGATCACGAAGATGCCGGGCACGAACACGACCGGGGGCGACTCGCCGGGCATGCCCAGCGCGGAAAACACCCACTCCTTCGACACCAGATCGGCCGCGGCGGCGAGGGCCGTCACCGCGACGAAGAGCGGCCAACCCCTGGAAGACGAAGCTGCCATGCTCGTGTGTCGGGGTGCGATTCGTCCGCATCAGCGGGGCTGACGCGGACGGCCGAAACCGCCATTCTCCATTTTTTCCGCGCAGCGGATGCACATTGCCGCGAACGGAATGGCCTCCAGCCGCTTTTTCGCGATCACGCCATCGCACTCTTCGCAGGTGCCGAACTTCTTCGCTTTGATCCGCTCGAGGGCCCGCTCGACCAGGTCCAGCGTCTCCTCCTCATTCGCCATCAGGCTGAGCGTGAACTCCTGCTCGTAGGCGTCGGTGCCGATGTCCGCCATGTGGATCGGCATCCGCGACAGGTCACCGCTGGCGTCTGAGCCAGTGTGCCGCAGAGCCGCCTCAGCCATGGTCGAAACGTCGCCGCGGAGCCGGGACCTCAGGGCTTCGAGCGTTTTACGGAAGACCTTGAGGTCAGTTGCTTTCATCATGGTGTGGAGCCTCGCGTTTCGCCTCCGAAAGCGCGTGCGAGCCGCCCCGCTCCCTCGCTTCCGAGCCTCGCAAAGTTACCCGGAGCCCGCCGGGCTGTCAAACTGGCAGGCCTGCCGCTCGGGGGCGACGCGGCGAGCGGTGACTATGCCTGCTGGGCGTTGCTTGCTGCCTGGGAAGCGATGACCTACCTTTGAGGGCTCCGGTGGCCGATACCGCTGGAAAAACCGGGACTGCGGTCGCTCGAGGGCGGCCGCTGCAACCGGATCGTGGAGAGAACTTCCGTGGCCGTCGCCGCCCGCACCGATCTCGCCTTTCAGCAGTGCATCGATCCCGCCTGCCGGGCCACGTTCTCCGTGGACGAGGTGCTGACCGCCTGTCCGTCGTGCGGCAACCTGCTGGACGTGGAGTACGACTGGGACCGGCTCCGGCCGCCGTCGTCGTTCGAGTTCTTTGAGCGGAAGTGGATGCGGCGGAGCGATCCGCTGGCTTTCAGCGGCGTGTGGCGGTTTCACGAACTGCT
>CAJBSQ010000580.1 GCA_903958265.1 uncultured Planctomycetaceae bacterium | reverse complement strand
GCGGCCGACACACCCGACGGCAGCGCCCACGACGAGGCGGCCGCCGCGAGGTCGAGCGGAAGGCTGTCTGCCGTGCCCCGCCGGCTCGTGCGGGCGACTGGAGTGCCCAAAGCCTCGAGTTGCCGGGCGACGGCAGTGCCGATCTCGCCATCAGCCCCCACCACAAGCACCGTGCCGCCGGCCGCCATCGCTGTTCTCCCGCCTTGCCGCCGCCGGTCAGGCATCCGCCATGCGGATGATCGCACGGCCCGCGATGCGGCCGCTGGTCATGTCGTCGATCGCGTCGTTGATCTCATCGAGGCCGTAGCGACGCCCCACCACGCCCGCAAGCGATAGCCGGCCATCCTCCACGAGCCGCACGTACCTCGGAATGTCGGCCTCGGGACGGCACTCGCCGCCATGCGAGCCCATGAGCCGCTTCTCAAAGTGCAGTGGGAGCGTCGAGATGGCCGCCGTGGCTCCCTGTGGTGGCACGCCGACGAGCACCGTGCGGCCCCGGGGGCCGGTCAGCCTGCTGGCCAGCGCGATCACCTCGACGTTGCCCGTGTTGTCGATCACCACGTCGGCACCGTCGTTCCCCACGATCTTCGCGATCGCCTCCGACGGATCCGCCCTCCGCGAGTTGACCGCGTGCGTCGCGCCGAGCGACCGGGCCAGTTCCAGCCGGTTGTCAAACAGGTCGACCGCGACGATCGGATGGGCACCGGCCAACGCCGCCCCCTGCACGATGTTGAGACCGATGCCCCCGGCACCGAAGACCACGACCGACTGGCCGATCGCCACCTGGGCGTTGTTGGTGACCACGCCGAACGCCGTCGTCACGGCACAGCCGAAGAGCGCGGCCGCCTCCACGTCGAAGCCGGCGGGCACCTTCGTCAGGCGGTTCTCGGAGACGATCGCGTGCTCGTTGAACGTCGTCACCCAGCCGGCGTTCACCCGGCCGATCCGCGACTCGTACACGGGGGTCACCGACTCCAGCCCCGTCCCCTTCCGCCAGTGGAGCACGACGCGGTCGCCCGGCTTCACGCTGCGGACGCCCTCGCCCGCTTCCAGCACCTCGCCGCAGCCCTCGTGGCCGAGCAGGTGGGGCAGAAACCGGTCCGGCCCCTTCACGCCGTTGATCTCGCCGATCTGCGAGCCGCAGATCCCGCTGGCGAGCACCTTCACGAGCACCTGCCCGAGCTTGAGCGGGGGCACCTCGACCTCCTCGATCACGAGGGGCTTCTTCTGCTCGACCAGAATCGCGGCGCGGGTTTTCATGCTGGGCTAGCCGTCACTCGAAGTAGATGAACGAGTGATCGCCGGTGTAGCCGGTGTGGGCGAACCACCACTCCCACTCCTTCGGCGTGCAGAACATCTCGCAGGTGAACTGCCAGTAGAGCAGGTTCGCCTTCTCCTCCTCGGTCCGCCACGACTCCACGCAGAGATACTTGTGCCGCCGGCCGACCCGCTCCATCTCCTGGAGCGCGTCGTAGAGGTCGTAGCAGTGGAGATTATGCAGCACATTGAGCGAGATCACGAGATCGAAGCTCTGGTCGTCGAACGGGAGCTTCGCCGCGCTCGCCTCACGAAGAAACGGCTTCACTTCCGCCTTCGCATGCTCGAGGGCGTAGCTCGACACGTCGATTCCCGTCACCTCCACCCCCGGCACGGCCTGCGTGAAGTCGTAGAGCAAAAATCCCTTGCCGCAGCCGACGTCGAGAATCCGGTCGCCCGGCTTGATGCCGTAATGGGCCACCATGGCGTCGGCCACCTTCCGCCAGCGGCCGTCGTAGGAGTAGCCGCCGTAGCCGGTTTTACGGTCGCCGTCCCAGTAGTCCTTGCCCCACTGCTTGGCGAGCTTCGCAGCCTCGGCCTTGGGAAACTCCGTCACGCGGGCCACGTAGTCGCGCTTGGTGCTCTTGTGAACGACGGAGAGGAAATCGACGTAGGCCATGCGCATCACGCTCCCATGCGGTTCAGGGCTGCCTCGACCTTTGCGAGCTGCGCCGCCCGACGTTCCCCCTGCCCTGCCGCGGCGCCGGCGAATGTCCGGCGGCGGTCGGCGGCGGGGAGAAACTCGTTGAGCATGATACAGCACCACTTGAGCTCGTAGACGGGCATCAACAGGGCCGCCCTCGCGACGAAGGCCTCGGGCGCCCGCGAGAGACGTGCCACCGCCTCGACGAATGACGCCATAGTACCCCGCGGTGCCGGCAGCGCGGGCTGGCAGAAGAAATCGCAGACCATCTTGGCGGGATCGTCCCAGCCCGCGTATTCGAAGTCGAGAAATCTCAGCCTACCGTCGGCGGCGAGCAGCGCGTTGTGGAATCCAAAGTCGGAAGGACTGAGGCAGCGATTTCCGGCTGTCAGCGGTTCGTCGCCCGATGCCGAGCCTGCCGCCACGGCGGCCCGCACCCGGCACCACGCCGGTCGCATCCGCCCCTCGACGAGATCGACCGCCTGGACTCCGGATGGCGACCCAGGATCGATGCCACGCAGCCGCTCGAATCGGCGCTCGACACAGCCGAGATGATCGACGATCGTGAAACAGGCCTCCGAGGCCGAAGGAACCTCGATCTCCCGCGGATCGCCGCGATGGTCGTTCACGTCGCGAAAGAATGCCAGAGCCTCGTCCACCCGCTGGTCGGTCACCTCCTCCGCCACGAGTTTGCGGCCCTCCACAAACTCATAGGCCGCCATGCCCGCTTCACGATCCTCCGCGAGCGGACGCGGCAACGCCCGCACGCCCACGTCCCAGGCGAAGCGACTGAATCCGTAGTCGGCGGTCAGCCGGTCGCGGGGATCGTCGGGATGCCGGAAGTACGCCTTGAGCAGGATCGTCGCCGTCGCCGACTCCACCCGGTAGACGCGGTTGTTGCCCCCGCCGGCGATCGCCTGAAACCGATACGGCGCGACCACCCCCGACTTCGCCAGAAGCGGAGCCGCTGCAGCAGCGATGTCGGAGCCGAGGTCAGCCATAGTCACTCGCGACGACCTCCATCGACTAGGCGGCCGAGGTCGGCCCACGATGCGGCCGCTTCGATGCCCGGCATGGCCTCGTGCAGCCCGTGCGGGTCGAAGAGAATCCGACGCACGCCCGCGGGAAACCGCGGGTCGGCGAGGATCTCCGGCAGATCGTCGATGAAGGTCGTGCAGCCCACGGCCGCAATCCGGGCGAACTTGGCCTCTTTCGTCTCCTCGAAGGAGACGCGGTCTGCCGGCAGGCCGATCCTGGCCGGATCGTGGAAGCCGTGTTGGGCGAGCCAATCGCGGGCCGCGGCGTGGAGATCGTGCCGCTCGCCCAGATAGGGAAACCGGCTGCGGTGGCTCACGATCGCGACGGGCACGGCCGACTCGTGGCAGCGGGAGAAGAACTCGGCCACTCCCGGAAACATCGGGGCGTCCACCATCCGCGGCCCGTAGATGATCCCCTGGAGTTCGGTCCAGCGATCCTCCTGGCCGATCGCCCGGAGGTGATCGCGAACCGCCATTTTCGACGAGGCGACCGCCGCTGGCACGAGCCCTCGCTCGATGGCGACGCGGCCGAAGACATCGTCGTAGCAGACGATCGTGTTGTCGAAGTCGACGCCGATCACGTCGCGACCTCGAGCCGCGCGAGAATCTTCGCGGCCACGGCCGGGCCGGTCAGACCGCACCGCTCCCGCATCCACTGTTGGCTCCCGGCCTCCGAGATGAAGGCGTCGGGAGTGCCGCAGGCCACGAGCGGCGGGTGCGGCCCGTCCCGGCGGGCGAGCCATTCGGCGACGGCCGAGCCGAGCCCGCCGATCACGCTATGTTCCTCGACCACGGCCACGGCGCGAAACCGGTCAAAGGCGTCGGCAAGCAGTGCCTCATCGAGTGGCTTGACGGTGTGCATGCTCACCACGCGGCACGACACACCCCGCTCGGCCAGCACCGTGGCGGCCTCGAGCGCAACGGAAACAAGAGTCCCCATGCCGAATAGGCAGACGTCGCTGCCTTCCCGCAGCGTGATCCCGCGGCCGATCTCGAACGTGGGCGGCGCGTCGTGGACGACCGGTTCCCCCTTCTTACCCAGCCGCATGTAGGCGGGACCGGAGAGCGACAGCGTGGCGCCGAGGGCCGGTCCGACCTCGGCGGAATCGGCCGGGCAGAGCACCGTGAGGTTCGGGAAACAGCGGAGGATGCCGACGTCCTCGCAGGAATGGTGCGTGGGGCCGAGCGACGCGTACGAGAGGCCACTGCCGGTGCCCACGATCACCACCGGCACGTCGTGGTAGCAGATGTCCACCCGGATCTGCTCGATCACGCGGGTCGTGGCGAAGGGAGTGATCGTGTAGGTGAACGGACGCAGGCCCGAGAGCGCGAGCCCCGCGGCCATGCCCGTCATGTTGGCCTCGGCGACGCCGCAGTTGTAGAAGCGGTCGGGAAACCGCTCGCGAAATCTGTCGAACAGGCGGTTGCCGATGTCGCCCGAGAGGAGCACGATCCGCTCGTCGCGGGCG
>CAJBSQ010000579.1 GCA_903958265.1 uncultured Planctomycetaceae bacterium | reverse complement strand
GCACATGGACGTGAAAGGAAGGCGACGATCACGTTTGGCAACTGCTCCGCACAACTTCCAGTAATTCTGATAGTGTACGCTTCAACAGTGTTTGTGTCAACCTTCTGAGGGATAGTCCGGTCAATTGCACGTCCGCCGCCATTGGGTTGGAAGATCGTCGGCACCCGGGCTCGGAACTGTGAACGCCGGTCGAAAAGTGTAGCGCGGGGCGGTCGGCAAGCATGCCGCGCAATCGCTTCGGCACCGAGATCACCCACTGCCAAACGGGCACGGGCGGGATGACATAATCGGCAAGATGCGCGGCGGTCTGGACCATGTGGCGACCGTTGCAGGATGGGCAGACGCCGCGGCCTTTGCAGGAAAAGGCCACGACAAAGCCCGCGCCGCAGCCCGTGCACAGCCCACGGCCGAATCCGCAGCAGAGCAGCCCGCACTCGAGGTAGCCGCGGAGCTTCTCTTCGACATAGCCCGGAACGCGACGGAACTGCCAGACTGAAGCTACCGCACAACGGGCATGTCATCGGGTCTCTTCTGCGTGGTGGTTCCATCTCCCGGATGCGATCCGTGCCGCCTGTCGGAAGGTTCCCAATGCGTGATGGTGAAACCGTGCGAATCTGTCTTCGTGCTTCCGTGCTTGCCGCCATTCTGGTGGGGTTGTGGGCTGATCCCGCCGTCGTGCATTCCGAAGGCACGCGACCGGCCGAGATCGCCAGGCCCAACATCGTGCTCATCGTGGGCGAAGACATGGGGCCCGACCTGGGTGCCTACGGCTGCAAGGACGCGATCACGCCCAACATGGACCGGCTGGCCCGCGAGGGTGCGGTGTTCACTCGGGCCTTCACCCACTGTGGCGTCTGCGCCCCGTCGCGGAGCGGGATGATCACCGGCCGCTACCCCCTCTGCTATGGCGGGCAGAACATGCGGTCGGTCGTGGTGAAGCCTCCGCGGCCGTTCACGGAAAAGCTGCGGGCTGCCGGCTACCGCGTGTGCTGGCCCGGCAAGACCGATTTCAACGGCGTGCCGATGGACACGCTGGCCGACTCCCGCCAGGACTGGCTCGGTGGCCCCAAGCTGCAAGAGCCGTTCTTCGCGTTCCTGAATCTATCCGTCAGCCACGAGGGCAAGGTCAACGCCGACATGGCGAGCCATGCCGACCGCACCAGCGAACTTACGGCGGATCAGCGTCGCGATCCGACGACGATCGAAGTGCCGCCGTTCTATCCCGATGATCCCGAGGTCCGCCAGGCCCTGGCCCGCTATCACGAACTGGTCACGGTGGTCGATGGCGAGGTGGGCCGGGTGATGGAGTGGCTCGAGAAGCAAGGCCTCGCGGAGAACACCGTCGTGATCGTGACCGGCGACCACGGCCGCGGGATGCCCCGCTTCAAGCGGTCGGTGAGGGACACCGGCACGCGGGTGCCGCTCATCGTTCGCTGGCCGGCGAAGATCGCCCCCGGGACCGTCCGCGACGACATCGCAGGCTGGATCGACTTCGCTCCCACGGCCCTGTCGCTAGCCGGCGTGCCTGTTCCATCAGACTACGACGGGCACGTGTTCCTCCCCGCGGCCGCCAATCCGCCCCGCTACGCCTACTCCTTCCGCGACTGCATGGACGAGGACTGCGATCAGGTGCGGTCCGTCCGCGACAGCCGATACCGCTATGTGCTCAATGCCACGACCGATCGGTCGGATGCGGGCTATGTGACCACCGCGGAGAACGGGCCGATCATGAAGGTGATCCGCCGGGAAGAGGCCGCCGGCCGGCTCGACGCCGTGCAGTCGCTCTTCGTAGCCCCGACCCGCGACAAGGAACTCCTCTTCGACACGCAGGCAGACCCGTGGGAGGTGACCAACCTCGCCGGCGATCCGGCCCATGCCGCCAAGCTCGCCGAACTGCGGGAGGCCTGCCGGCAATGGATCGAGCACTGCGGCGAACTGGGCCAACTCGACGTTGAGACGCTCGTCCGGCGGGGGGTTATCGAGCCACGGAATAAGAAGTATGCCGAGCGGATCCGGGCCCGCGAAGAAGCTATGACCGGCTCAATCGCACCATGAGCGTGGGCGTCTGTCGCGAACTCCACTCTCTGCGAAGGTGTCGTCGGGGTCGTCGTTGGCCTGCGCGAGTTCGCCCCAGTCGGTCGGCGGGCCACGAGCTGGAGAGACTGGCGGGGACCTGAGCGGTTCGCCGAGGTGCGTCAGGGGCTGACTTCACGCGGGCGAAGCCATCCTGGCCTTCTCCCGCTTACGAACCTCCGGTTCGAAGGGAGCCGGCTCCTGCCGGCCGGTTACTCTAAGTCGGATGTCGCCGCCGCACGCCGGACACGCAAAAGGAAATTCCTCCCCCACCCGCGCCATCAGCTTAGCCCACGCAATCCGTGAGGTGTCGTGTGAGCGGGGCTTTTGATTCGCGTCGTAGCAGCCTCCGGTGGCTCGACCTTCGTTCCCATGCCCGCCCGTTACGACCTCGCGCCGCTTGCCGACGTTGCCTTTTCGCCAGCGCCGTGACGGCCCGCCTGAGCTTGTGATTCAACGCAAACACGCCGTGGTAACGGCGCCGGTGCTTCCGCGGCGGCGGGACCAGATCTGCCAGCCGGTCCAAAAACTAAAACGGCGGGGAACCGCCTCCGGTCGACCGAAGCCCTCGGTCTCGCCACTCACGAGCCGTCCGTCAGCCGTGAGACCGGTGCGGAAGTACCATTGACCGCGCTCTCCGTGCTCGATCCGCATGGTGCAGGCGCAGGGCCATGCGACCATCGTGGGGCTGGAGGGGGATGAGTCTGTCTTGATCGGCCGGCGGTTTGCGACGCGGCAGAAGCACACGGCAGCTGGTGGCGGCTTGCCCCATGCCTCACGGCGTTGGGCTTGGACCGGGCCCGGGCCTGAAAAGCAGTGATTTGCTACGTCTGTTTTGTCGGACGTATAATGATTTAATGTCCGTCAAAAAAGACACAAAGACTCAGTCTGGGTCGTCGATACCGCTGCCCGCGCGGGCCGCCCTCGTGCGGCTCGGCCGCGATATTGCGGTGGCTCGGCGTAAGCGGCG
>CAJBSQ010000578.1 GCA_903958265.1 uncultured Planctomycetaceae bacterium | reverse complement strand
ATCGCTAGGCTAGACTGATTCTTCATGGCTGGTCGCAACCCAAAAAAACCCGCCCGCCGCCGAAACCGCCACGCCGAGGCCGCGGCGTCGCCGGCAACTCAGGGCGGTGCTCCCCCTATCGACGAGCCTGATCACCATGCCGACGGGCCAGCGCAGCAGCGGGATCGGCTCAGGCAGCGGATCGCCGAGGACGCGGCGCGGGCCATGGCGAGCGGGAGCGATGCCAGGCGGGCGGTGTTTCGGGCTGCCCGCCGGGTCGCCCGGGGCTGGGTGCCCGACGACCGGCTTCCCGATGCTGCCGAGGTGTGCGACGAGGTCCGCCGGGGACTTGATCCGGAGGGTTCACTGCGGCATCTCGTGGGCGACCGGTTCGACGCGATCGCCGCGGCGGTGGCCGTGCTGGCGACGGTGCGGCAGCATCCGGCGCGCTGCCCCGAGGGCGACGTGCTCGAGCATTCGCTCCAGGTCTTCGACCTTGTCCACCAGGAGCAGCCCTTCGACGAGGAACTGCTCACGGCGGCGCTGGTGCACGACCTCGGCAGGGCGATTGACCGAGCCGATCCCGTGGCCAGCGGCCTCGAGGCGTTGGGCGACCTGATCACGCCGCGAACCCGCTGGCTCGTGGAGACACTGCCCGCGGCCCGGGAGCATGGCGACCAGACGCTCGGCCATCGGGCGCGGAGGCGGCTCGAGGCCCATCCCGACTTTCTCGACGCCCTGCTCTTAGCGGAGGCCGACCGGCGGGCACACCAGCGGGGCTATCCCGCCCCTTCGCTCGACGAGGCGGTCGCGATCCTGCGGGCTCTGGAAGACGACGCCGCCGCCGAGTGATGCGCCGTGGCCGTGGCGTGGCGGCAAGAGGTGTGACGGCAAGAGGCGGGAATCACGTGCCGCAGAAGGTTCGGTAAGGACCGCAGCCCGCGGGTGGCCCGGTGCGATACGGTGCATTCGTCGGCGTCTCGACGTAGGGCTCGCGAACCGCCGCCAGCAGCCGCTCGAGCACACCACGATCGCCCGCCGCCGCCGCCGCGAGGGCCTCTTCCACGCGATGGTTCCGCGGAATGATGACGGGATTGGACCGCCGCAGCAGCGAGGCGGCTTGTCTCCAAGGCTCGCGCGAGAGCCGCTCCAGCCAGCGGCCGTACCAGGCGTGAAGCTCGGGGCTCGTGCTGCTGGCCTCGGGCCTGCTTCTCGATTCGGCGATCGCCGCGAGGCCCGCAAACGTCGTCGTGAAGTCGGCCTCCGCCGCTGCCATCGCGCCGAGCAGATCACCAAACAGCAGACGATCGCCAGCCTCCGGGGCTGTGATCCCGAGCTTCGCCCGGGCCCCCGCGAGATGGTGCCGCTCGTACCGCTCCGGGAAGGTATCGAGCACGCCGCGCACCGCGGTGATCGCCCGCTCATCGTCGCCACCGCTGACGAGCGGGATCAGGCTCTCAGCGAGCCGGGCAAGATTCCAGTGGGCGATTGCCGGCTGGTTGCCGTAGGCGTAGCGGCCCTGCCGGTCGATCGAGCTGAACACGGCCGCGCGGTCGTAGGTGTCGAGAAAGGCGCAGGGACCGTAATCGATCGTCTCGCCCGACACGGTCATGTTGTCGGTGTTCATCACCCCATGCACGAACCCGACGTGCATCCACTTCGCGAGAAGGGCCGCCTGACGCTCGACGACCTGCTCCAGAAACGCCACTGCCGGATCGCCGGCCTGTGCCGCCTCCGGCGCGTGCCGCTCGATCGCATGCGCGAGCAGCGCCGCCAGCACTCCGGGCTCGGCGATAGCCGCCGTATACTGGAACGTGCCCACGCGAATGTGGCTCGCGGCCACCCGCGTCAGGACGGCCCCGGGCAGGGGCGTTTCCCTCATCACCCACTCTCCCGTCGCCGCCACGGCGAGGCTGCGGGTGGTCGGGATGCCGAGTGCGTGCATGGCCTCGCTGATCACATACTCCCGGAGCATCGGCCCCTCTGCCGCCCGGCCGTCGCCGCCGCGGGAGTAGCGGGTTCGCCCCGCGCCCTTCAGCTGGATGTCGAACCGCCGGCCATCGGGCGCGAGCTGCTCGCCGAGCAGGATCGCCCGGCCGTCACCGAGGTTCGTGAACTGTCCGAACTGATGACCGGCGTAGGCCTGGGCGATTGGCTCGGCTCCTGGCGGCAGTTCGTTGCCGCCGAAGATCGCAGCGGCGTTCCGCAGCGCCGTGGCGTCGAGTCCGAGTTCCTCGGCCAGAGGTTCATTGAGCACGAGCAGCGTCAAGCGCTTCACCGGAGCAGGAACCGCCGGCGAAAACAGCGGGGACGGCAGCCGGGTATATGAGTTGTCGAAATGCCAGTTCGGGGCGGTGGAGGAGGATGTCATGCGAGATGCTCCCGAGACTGGCAATCCTGCGTCAGCCGCATCAGGTCGGCCGCTTGCCGTCGAGATCATTTCGCACGGCCTCGCGGGCCTCACGCCAGCGGGTCTTGACCGTCCGTTCGCTGCAGTCAAGGAGTGCCGCGAT
>CAJBSQ010000577.1 GCA_903958265.1 uncultured Planctomycetaceae bacterium | reverse complement strand
TCCGGCGCCCCCTACGCCGTGCGGCTGCTCGAGGTGCTCTTGGAGTCGGGCCGGGAAGTCCATCTTGCGATCAGCCCCTCGGGTCAGGCCGTGATCGGTGAGGAACTCGGCCGGCAGATCGACCTCGATCGCTTCGACCTGGCCGCCCTGCTCGGCCGCCCGGCCCCGACGACCGGCACCCTCCTCTACCATCATCACAAAAACCTGATGGCGCCGATCGCCAGTGGGTCGTTTCTGACCGCGGCCATGGTCATCTGCCCCTGCTCGGGCAGCACGCTCTCCGCGATCGCCCACTCGATGGGCGAGAATCTGATCCACCGCGCCGCGGAGGTCCACCTGAAGGAACGCCGCAAACTCGTGGTCGTGCCCCGCGAAACGCCACTCTCGCTGCCGCAGCTCAAGAACATGCAGGCGGTCCACGAGGCCGGCGGAGTGGTGCTGCCGGCAGCGCCGGGCTTCTATCATGGGGCAGCCACCGTCGCCGATCTCGTCGACTTCATCGTGGCGCGGATCTGCGATCAACTGGGCGTTCCCAACGCCCTCATCCGCCGCTGGGGCGAGGCCACCTGATGGCCACCGTCGCGCCAGCAACCCGTGCGCTGAGGCTTCGCACGTTTCTCGAACTCGTGCGGTTCAGCCACACGATTTTCGCCCTGCCCTTCGCGATCATCGCGGCCTTGATCGCGATCCGCTGGGGGGGCGACGAGGGGCTGTCGCTTCGTTCGCCTGCCGGGCTGGCTCGTGCCACGGCGGGCATCCTGCTCTGCATGGTCTCGGCCCGCACCGCCGCCATGGCCTTCAACCGGCTCGTCGATCGCACGATCGATGCCGCCAACCCGCGGACGGCGTCGCGGCACCTGCCGCGAGGCGACGTCGGCGTCGGGGACGTGCTGCTGCTCGTGGTTGGATCGTCCGGGGCCTTCATCGCTTCCACGCTGCTGTTCCTTCCCAACTGGCTGCCGCTGGTGTTCGCGGTGCCCGTGCTCGCCTGGCTCCTCGGCTACAGTTATGCCAAGCGGTTCACGATGCTGGCGCATGTCTGGCTCGGGGCCGCGCTGGGGTTTGCCCCGATGGCCGCCTGGATCGCCCTCCGCGGCCAGACCCTCATGCGCGATCCGGCCGACATCCTCCCGGCGGCGGTCATCGGCCTCGCCGTCATGGCCTGGGTGGCGGGCTTCGACATCATCTACGCCTGCCAAGACGCCGCCTTCGACGCGGCCCACGGCCTGCAGAGCATCCCTGCGCGACTGGGCGTGCCGCGGTCGCTGCGACTGGCGAAGTGGTTTCATCTGGTCACGATGCTGCTGCTCTCGGCCCTGCCGCTCGTGGTGCCCCAACTTGGGTGGATCTACTGGATCGCCTATGCCGTGATCGCGGCCCTGCTCGTGTGGGAGCACTCCCTCGTGCGGCCCGACGATCTCTCGCGGGTGAATCAGGCGTTCTTCTCGGCCAATGCGGCCATCGGCCTCATCCTGCTGGCCGCCATCACCATCGATCTCTGGTGGTAGCCGACCCCGAACCGGCCAGCGGATCAGGGGCGCGGGCCTTGGCATTTCTGGAACTCCCGGGTCGCCGACCTCGGGGCGTCGCGCCGGTGGAAATCGTCCCGGGACCGTCTTTTTCTCTCCCCTGATCGATCCGCGCTGCCCGCGAAATACGGCCTGTTGAGCTCTCGTGTTGCGAAAATCGGCCAGGTGCGGTTCTTGTGGTGGCCGGTTGAGGTCGAAAACCGGCTCTTTCCTCCCCCAGACTGACAGGTTGCC
>CAJBSQ010000576.1 GCA_903958265.1 uncultured Planctomycetaceae bacterium | reverse complement strand
TGCGGCTGCTGATACCGTGACCCTGACGGCCGGCGCGTCGCGGATGCAGGTTTCGCGTATCGAAATCCGGCACGGCGGCCCGGCGCATCGCTGACGTGCGTCATGGGTCGAACCAGATCCCGATGCGGTACGTCCTGGAGTCTGGAACCTGCGGTGGAACAGATTATTATAGTAGTTTACCATCAAGGGCGGTGTGACCTCGGTCGGGGCACGGTGTGATGGTCTCGGGTGGAGGGTATCGGGATGCTGAGGCGGCGAGCGAGCCACCACCGGAGCCGCGCCCAACGCCCCGAGCGGGCCATTGAGCGACTCGAATCGCGGCTGGCATTCGCCGCCGTCACGCTCGAGGCCGAGAATGCCACGCTGACGGGGGTGTCACGAAGTGCCGCGGTGTCTGGGTATGGCGGCACCGGGTATGTCACCGGGTTTGACGATGCTCTGGATCGCGTGACCTGGTCGTCGTTCACGGCCACGCCCGGTTCCTACCGCATGGCCGTCCGCTTCCGCTCGCCGTTCGGTGACAAGGGATTCGAGGGCGCTCTCAACGGCGTCGCGTTCTCGGGGACGTTTCGGCAGTCCGCCGGCTTTGCCACCTTTGACGCCGGGCTCGTCACGCTTCGATCGACCAACGCCATGCATCTTGGAGGCGGGTGGAGTTACTACGAGATCGACGCGGTCACGCTGACCCCGGAGGCTCCGGCGGTGCCGAAGGCCGTACCGGCCGTGCCGGTGAATGCGGATGCCACACCGATGGCGAAGGCCCTGCTTGCCCGCGTCGCCCAAGGCTACGGCAGCGTGGCGCTCTCGGGCCAGAATGCCACTCAGGATCTCGCAGTGATCGAGGCAGCGAGCGGCAGGTTACCGGCCATCGTCGAGGGCGACTTCATGGACTACTCGCCAAGTCGAGTCGCCAATGGAGCCACTCCCGGCTCCCTGACCGAGAACATGATCGCCCTGGCCCGTGAGCAGGGATACGTCGTGTCGATGGCCTGGCACTGGAACGCGCCTACGAAGCTGGTGAACTCGACCGACTATCCGTGGTGGCGGGGCTTCTACACGCAGGGCACGACGTTCGACGTCGCCGCCACGCTCGCCAACCCGTCGGGCAGCGACTATCAGGCGCTTGTCCGAGACATCGACTCCATCGCGGTGCAGCTCAAGAAGTTCGCCGCCGCCGACGTGCCGGTGCTCTGGCGGCCGCTCCACGAGTCGGAAGGGGGCTGGTTTTGGTGGGGTGCCAAGGGCCCCGAGGCTTTCAAGCAACTCTGGCGGCTCACCTACGACCGGCTCACCAATCACCACGGTATCGACAACCTCGTGTGGGTGCTCACCAGCGAGGATCCCGCCTGGTATCCCGGCGATGACGTCGTCGACGTCGTCGGCGTCGACGCGTATCCGACCGATCGCTCCGACACCCTGTCGTCGCGGTGGAGTCCGCTCCTGAGCCGATTCGACGGCAAGAAGCCGATCGCGCTCACGGAGTTTGGCGGCGTGCCCGACATCGAGGCCATGCGGCAGATCGGCGTGCACTGGGCCTATTTCTGCTCCTGGAATGGATCGTACGGGCCGTCGATCGAGCCGGCCGCGAAGGTCCAGCGGATTTACACGTCCACCGCCGTGGTCACCAAGGACGAAAATCCACCGCTCGTGCCCTCGGTGCCGACGGGCGTCGTGGCCGTCGCGGCGGGGGTGACGCAGACGGATGCCGTCGATCGTTCGGGAACCGCGCCGCTGATCAAGCGTGGAGGCGGCACGCTCGTGCTCACCGCGGCGGCGACGTTTTCCGGAGGGACGGTGGTTGAGGAAGGCGAGATTATCATCCGTCACGTGTCCGCTCTCGGAAGCGGCGGGCTCGAGGTGCGGGCGGGTGCCCGCGTCACGCTCGACATCGGTTTTGAGACGGTCGCAGTCTCGCGACTGGTGCTCGACGCCGCCGCT
>CAJBSQ010000575.1 GCA_903958265.1 uncultured Planctomycetaceae bacterium | reverse complement strand
GGTGGCCGGCGGGTGGTGCTCGTGAGTTCGGGAGCCGTGGGCGCAGGGATGGGTCGGATCGGCCTGACGAGGCGGCCCTCCGAGCTCGCCCAACTGCAGGCAGTGGCGGCGATCGGCCAGAGCTGCCTGATCGAGGCCTACGAGCGGGCCCTCCGCGGCCGCGGCCGCCACGTGGCGCAGGTGCTGCTCGTCGCCGACGATCTGCAAGACCGGGCCCGCTACCTCAACATCCGCAACACGCTCCTCACGCTCCTCGACCTCGGGGCGGTGCCCGTGATCAACGAGAACGACACGGTGAGCGTCGAGGAACTGCGGACATCGTTCGGCGACAATGATCGCCTCGCGGCCCTGGTGGCGACGCTCCTGGGAGCGCCGCTGCTGGTGCTCTTGTCAGACGTCGACGGTCTCTACGACCGGCATCCTTCGGAGCCCGGCGCCGCGATCGTGCCCCACGTGCCGCGGATCGACGCGGCCGTCGCCGGGCTCGCCCACGACCGGCTCGGCGGCCTGTCGAAGGGGGGCATGGCCAGCAAGATTTCGGCAGCGCGGATGGTCACGGAGGCCGGCGGCAGTTGCATCGTCGCCTCGGGACGTGACGATGGCGTGCTCGAGCGGGTCTGTCGCGGCGATCCCGTCGGCACGCTGTTCACCGGCCGCACCGCGACCATGCCGGCGTGGAAGCGGTGGCTCGGCTGGTCGGCCGACGCCCGGGGCACGGTGGTGGTGGACGCCGGGGCGCATGAGGCCGTGGTGTCGGGCGGCCGCAGCCTGCTGGCGGCCGGCATCCGCTCCCTCGACGGTGATTTCACGGCCGGCGACGTGGTGGCCCTCGCCGCCACCGACGGCCGCGTATTCGCCCGCGGCCTCGTCAACTATCCCGCCGACGACCTGCGTCGGATCGCGGGGCTACGGACCGAACGAATCGCCGAGGTGCTCGGGGCCATTCCCTACGAGGAAGTCGTGCACCGCGACAATCTCGCCGTCATCGACCGGAGCGAATCACCCGATCGCCCATGTTCCAGGAACTCCTGATCGTCCTCGCGCTGATCCTCGCCAACGGATTCTTCTCCGGGGCGGAGATGGCCATCGTCGCCAGCCGCCGTGGCCGTCTCCGGGCGTTGGCCGAGCAGGGCGACCGCAAGGCCCAGGCGGCCCTCGATCTCGCGTCCAACCCCGACAGGTTCCTGCCGACCGTGCAGATCGGCATCACGCTTGTGGGCACCCTCGCCGCGGCCTACGGCGGCGACCGGCTGGTGAGCGAGTTCACCGTGTGGATTGCCGACCACGCGCCTCCCGCGGTCGCCGCGGTCGCCCGGCCGATCGCGCTGACGGTGTTCGTGATGCTCCTCTCCTTCGTCACGCTGCTCCTGGGGGAGCTGGTGCCGAAGCGGCTCGCCCTGCGGAAGGCCGAGGCCTTCGCCCGCCTTGCCGCCCCTGCGATGCAGCTCTTCGCCTGGATCGCCCGGCCGCTGGCCTGGGGCATGAGTGCCGCCACCTCGGCGGTGCTGTTTCTGCTCGGCACGAGCAAGCATTCGGAGCCGAGTGTGTCGGTCGACGACATCGAGCACCTCCTGCAGGCGGGCCGCGCGGAAGGGGTGCTGGAGGCGGTCGAGCAATCGGTCGCCAGCGAGGCACTCCGGCTCGGCGACCGCACGGTCCGCGACATCATGCGGCCCAGGATCGACGTCGACGCGCTCGACATCGAGACTCCGCAGGGAGAAATCCTCGGTGCGATCGCGATGGCGGGCTACTCCAGGCTTCCGGTCTACGAAGGATCACTCGACCACATCATCGGCTACGTCTCGATCAAGGACGTGCTGCGGAGCACCTGGATGGGATGGCCGATCGAGCTGCGGAAGATCCTGCATCGGGCGATCTTCGTGCCCGAGACGATGCCTCTCAATCGGCTTCTCGAGCTCTTCCAGAAGGAGCGAAACCAGCTCGCCATCGTGCTCGACGAGTACGGCGGCACCGAGGGCCTGGTGACGCTCGAGGACGTGCTCGAAGAGCTCGTCGGCGAGATCCACGACGAACACCGTCAGGCCGAGGCGCAGGCCTTCGTCAAGCGGGCCGACGGGAGCTGGCTCGTCGAAGGCAGCGCCGGCATCGAGGATCTCGTGAAGCAGCTCGACATCAAGGTCGAGCCGCTGCCGCGAGACTACTCGACCATCTCGGGTCTGGTCCTCGCCGAACTCGAGCGGATTCCCGCCGCGGGCGACGTGGTCTCGTGGCGGGGGCTTCGCATCGAGGTCGTCGACATGGACGGCCGCCGCATCGACAAGCTGCTTGTCAACCGGACGTGAGCGTCAGGGTTGCGGCGATGCCCGGTCGACCACGTCCTGCAGCACGAACGACTTCGGGAACGGCTCGTCGAGCTGCTCCAGCAGCTTGCGATACCGGCCGACGACCTCGGCGATGTCGTCGGCGGTGAGCGGATCCTCCCGCAGCACCTTCGAGGCGTCGAGTACCTCGCGCCAGGCGGCAAACGACTCCTCATAGGCTGCCTTGGCCGCCTGCAACCGGGCAGCGCCAAACTCCTTGTCGGCCACCCATGTCCGCTCGCGGGCCCGAAGGGCCGGCTCGGTGACCTCGGCCTCGCACGAGGCCTTCCAGAAATCGAAGTTGACGATGTCTCGGTAGCGGTCGATCATCGTCGCCCGCTCCTGGGCCTCGGTGTATTCCCGGGCGAGTTCCTCGGCCCTGGCCCGCGCGTCGGCCGGCGCCTGCCGTGCCACAGCCTTCCAGGTGACTGCCAGCTGGCTCTCGGCGGCGAAGGCCGCCTGCTGCTCGGCATCGGTGCGGTCCATCGGCGAGATCTCGACCGCCCGGCGCTGGTCCGCGGTCAACGCCCCACGGCGGCTTTCCACGAGGGCCTTGAACTGCCCGGGGAGCAGCTTCTCGAGTTCCTCGGCGAGCAGGGCGGCCCGCTTTTCCTCCGATTCCCGGAGCCGCAGCTGGATCGGCACGCCCCAGCTCGTGGGGATGTCTCGTTCGGCGAACCGGGCGAGTTCTTCGTTGGCGAGCTTCCAGCCGTCCTTCGCCGTCGGGCCGAACTCGCCGTCGTCCTCCAGCCCCCGGGCGTAGTTGATCGCCGACATCATGGGCTCGCTGTGAAAGATCAGCGGCGTCGTCTTCAGCGGCGCCCCGCGGTCGGCCAGCGCCTGCCCGGCGCGAAACTTCTCCCGAGCGACGAGCCAGTTGTCGCGTTCCGGAAGCGTGCGGTCGGGATCATCGCGGTCGTGGAAGTCGTCGTCGGCCTTGAAGAGCTTGCGAAACTGCAGCTTTTCGTCTGACTTGCCGATCTTCTGGCCGATGAACCAGCCCATGCGGCCCAGCAGTCGCGGCTCCCTGGTGTTGTAGGCGATGCCCTGCCGAAGAAACTCGATTCCCTTCATCACCCACGCGTACCGGTCACGGTAGTCGTCGAACTCGACGGAGATGTTGTAGGAGAGGTTGTGGGCCTGAAAGTCCCAGACGGAATAGAAGTTGGGCTGGAGCTTCGTCATCTGCTCGAGCGTCGCCGAGAGGTTGGCCCAGTCCTCCACTTTCTTGTAGTGGTTGGCTCGGTCCCAGAGGAGCGTCACGGCGATGTTCTTCAGGCCCAGGGTCGCGAATCGCATGGTCTCACTGGTGGGGTCAACCTCGCCGAGGTTGGCCTGCGAGAGCCCGAACGTCGCCCGCAGGCGGGCGAGCAGTCCGCCACCGCTGGCGGAGTCGGCGGGCTGGCTGAGCGCGGAGAGCGGCACCAGCAGCACCGCGATCGCTACCAGCATCAGGAGCGTGGCCGGACGCAGGCCGAGCCACGACGATTCGCCACCGGAGCGAGACGCGGACTGCGGCGCACTCATGACGCAATCTCCCTGGCCTTGAGACAGAACACGCCGGCAATGAAGAACGCGAGAACGTAGCCGGCGGTCTCCGCGGCATGGGCCGCCAAGAGGTCGCCGGGGATGTCGAACCCTCCGGCAAGGAAGTCGCTCGTGCCCAGCGAGGACAGCGACGGAAAGATACCCGCAGCGAGCCGCATGGGAGCCAGCAAGACGGTGTCGATCACCTTCATGGCCTGCACGGCCGGCGTGGGATCGAGTTCGAGCGTGATGCTGGTCTGAGTGACGATCCGGTAGAGCGATTCGATCGGCCCGCCACCGGGCACGATCGAGGAGTCACCCGTCACCTGGCTGGTAAACAGGCGGGCGATGAACTCTCGGAACTGGCCGATGAGGAGCATGGCAAGGGCAGCGACGAGCGCCACGGGCCCGGACAGGAAGGTGCTGAACATCACGCCGAGGGCCGTGCCGATCAGCATCGAGAACCAGATTCCCAGGCAGCTCTTGGCGTAGTTGGTCACGAACGAGCCGTCGCCCGCCCGGAGGTAGAAGTCCGCCTGTGCCACGCCGTAGTACTGGGCCGGCTCGAGGCACTGCAGCCAGACCTCGATCCTGCCGTCGGAGACCAGATCGCGAAACAGGTCGACCTCCTGGAGCCCGCCCTCGGCCAGCACTGTGTTGATGCGCCGCGGAATCAGCAGCGAGTCGATCGTGAACTCACGCGCCACGATCGGCAGCGATTCGCTCCGCAGGCTGCTCGTCGGATTGCGGACCTGGATGGTGCCGTGGATCCCCTCCTCGATGTCCCCTTTGTAGGTGCGAAACACTCGCACGATCATCTCGAGCGGCAGCCCCTCCGGAAACTCCTCGGGCGTGATGCCCTCGAAGGTCCAGATCGCGGCCGCGGCCGTGCCCCCTTCGATGAACTGGCGATAGCCCCACTCGGCGCCGACGCTGATGCCCTTGGTGGCGGCGCGGCCCTCGCGGTCGAGGAACCGGAGCGTGCCACGCAGCGGTCGGCGGGCCTCGAGCAGGCCGATGGGCGCACCGATCGCGAAGGACCGCTCGCCGGACTCGTTCGTGCCCGTGACCGTCACGCGGTGGCGATGACCCTGGGTGGTCTCAGCCATGCCCTCACCCCGCCCATCGAGCACCACCCGGTGGCGGTGGCCACGGTCGAGGCTCGTGCGGCCCTCGGAGCCGGCCTGCCCGGCATCGACATCGGG
>CAJBSQ010000574.1 GCA_903958265.1 uncultured Planctomycetaceae bacterium | reverse complement strand
TTCCCACGCCCTCTGCCTTGAGCTTCGCGATCACCCGAAACAGCGTCTCTCCTTCGTGCTGCGTCAGGGCCGACGTCGGCTCGTCGAGGATGAGCACGCGGGAGGCGAACGACACGGCTTTGGCGATTTCCACCATCTGGCGGGCCCCGACCTTGAGCCGCTCGACCGGCAGCGAGGGCTCGACGTCGATGTCGAGCGTTGCGAGGATCGCGGCGGCATCGCGGCGCATGCGGGCATGGTCGACGAGGCCCCAGGCGGTTTTCGGCTGGCGACCGAGAAAGATGTTTTCGGCGACGGAGAGGCTGTCGACGAGATTCAACTCCTGGAAGATGATCGACACGCCCGCGTCCTGCGCCTCCCGCGGGCTGCGAAACGACACGGGCTGGCCATCGAGAACGAGCGTGCCGCGGTCCGGCGGGAAGACGCCGGCGAGGATGTTCATGAGCGTCGACTTGCCGGCGCCGTTTTCGCCCAGAAGCGCAGTCAGTCTCCCGGGGCGGACGGTGATCCCCGCGGCGGCCAGGGCCTGCACGCCCGGAAAAGCCTTCCAGATGTCGCGGGCCTCGAGCAGCGGCGGTGCGTCGAAGGATGGTGCGGTCATGCGCCGTCTCCCTCGACGGCGGCCGGGCTCACGGGAGCCGCACGGTCTGAACCCGCACGGTCTGGAGCCACGACTGGTGGAGTCGCGTCTGAGGCGGGCGCTGCCGATGTGACCAGGGCCCGCAGCGGGAGCAGCTTCCACGGCCGGCCCGCAGGGAGCTTCCCCTGCACCTGCCCACAGGCCACGAACTCGATCGTGCCGCCGACGGTGGCGGCGGCCGTGAGCGGCACGATCACCTTGCGGTGCACGAGGTGATTGATCTCGTTGGACAGTTCGGCGAGATCGCGGGAGTCGGTCCGCGAGGCGGGGTCGATCGTGCCCGTGATGTCGCGGACTGCCGAGCCGAAGACGAGCCCGGTGGCGAGCACGACCGCTTCGCCGGGGTCGCCGTCGAGCGTCACCCGGCATTCAGCCGGCCCGACTTCCACGATCGTCCCGCGACCCCGCACGAGATAGAGGCAGCTGCGGCTCAGCCCGACCGAGCGGCCGACCGCGCGGCAGGCTTCGCTGGGATCGCGGCTGATGCGAGCCAGCGTCTCGCGGACGTCGGCCGCCCCAGTGAATGCAGGCTCGAGGTCGGCACTCCAAAACCGCGCTGCCTCGGCCCGCGGATCGAAGCCGCTGGCCACGGCCGCGGTCGTATCGAGCCGCTTCAGCCGCACGAGCGGAAATCGCCACAGCACCGCCGCGAGCATGAGGCCGGCGACACCCCAGGCGAGAGCGCGGATGAGCCAGTGGGAGCGAGGACGAGGCCGCGGGGGCATGGACCAACCCGCGGAACTGCCGGGCGCGAAAATGCTCACTGTGCAGTCGGAGCCCGCTCCTCCTCCTTCGCCCCGTAGTCGCCATACTGGCCTACGGTCTCGGGCGTGACCACCTCCACCGCGACCGGCACCTTCTGTGGAAAGTCTCGCTTTCCCTTGATCCACTCATCGGCATACTCGGCGGCCTGCCGAGCCATCGTCTTGGGAAACTGCATCCCCGTGGCCGCGATCTTTCGCGCCGCGACGAGTTTCACCACCTCGTCGGCTCCGTCGAAGCCAAACAGCTTGACGTCGTCGCGGCCTGCCGCAGCCAGCGCCTGGTAGGCGCCCATCGCCATCGCGTCGTTGCCACAGAACACGGCGTTGATCGCGGCGCCGTGCTTCTGCAGCAGTGTCTCCATGACCTCCAGCGCCTTGGCCCGGTCGAAGTCGGCGGCCTGCTGGGAAAGCATCTTCACGCCCGGATAGTTGTCGACCACCTCGTGGAAGCCCTTGCTCCGGTTGTGGGTGTTGTTGTCGCCGAGATAGCCCATGATCTCGACATAGTTGCCCTGCTCGCCGACCGTCTCGATGAAATACTGCCCCAGGGCGACGCAGCCGCCATGATTGTCGGAAAGGATCTGCGCAGCGGCGGCGTCGGTGGCATTGATCTCGCGGTCGATGCAAAACACGGGCACCCCGGCCGCCTTGGCCTTGCGGACATTGGCGATCGAGCCGTCGGAATCGGTGGCGTTGAAGAGGATCGCCTGGGAGCCGCCGGCGAGCACATTTTCGAAGTGCGAGGCCTCCTTAGCCGTGTCGTTCTCCGAGTTGAAGATCGTGGCGTCGTAGCCGAGCTCTTCGGCGCGGGCCTTCGCCGTCTCGCCGAGAACGACGAACCAGGGATTGTTGAGCGTCGAAATGATCACGGCGACCTTGGGCTTTACCGAAGCGGGGGCCGTGGGGGCCGGGCCGGGCTTGGTGCAGCCGCCGGCCGCCAGTGTCAGCAGCGGCGACAGGCACAGGAGGCAAATGAGGCGATTCATGAACACATCCTTGAAGAAGCGGCGCGGGCATCCCGGGCCATCACGAAAAAATCGTCTTTCCCAACCTGGCCACCTTTGAAGGCGAATTCGCCGCCATCCACCCCGGGGTGCACGCTGGCCACGCGGCACCACGGCGCACCGGCCGCGAGTGGGGCGGCGAATCGCAGCGACGAAATCCCCATCCGCCGGGCGACCTCGCCGGACGTATCGCCTCCGGTAACGACGACCCGTCGGAACCCCACAGCGTCGAGGATCCGTGCGGCATGTCCTCCGAGTAGTCTACCCAAGGCCGCGCCGGCCATCTCGGTCCAATCGCCGTCACCGGTTCGCAGGATGAGGGAACGACCCTCGCGATGCGCGGTAGTTGCGCTGGCCACCACCCGGTCGGCGGCCTCCACGGCATCCGAGGCCGGGATCGGTATGTCAACGAACCCTTCGTGCAGCGCCGTGTCGATCTGTCGGGCCGTGACCGGCGAGCGGCTGCCGGAGACGACGAGCACCGGCCCGGACGCCGCGGCTGCGGTGGCGGCCGCGTCGGCTCCGTGGTCTGGTGCAACCGCGTTGGCCGCCAGCAGCGCAGCCTCGATGCCCGACGAGCCCGCCACGAACAGCGAACGGCCTTCTCGCCGCTGCAGCGTGTCGATCGTGTGGCCGATCGTCGCGAGGTGGGCGGCCGTCGTCGCGTCGAAGAGCACGATGCCATCGCGGGCGAGCGTGACGGCGGCCAGCACCGCCTCAGGTCCCTGCTCCACCGTCGGAAGATCGACGAGCGTCACGGGCAGATCGGTCTGGCTCGCGAGCACGAGCCGCAGATCGGCCTCCTTCATCGGTGTCACCGGATGCCGGCTCATCGTCGGGTGGCGATCGAGCCGGTAGGCCGGGCTGTCGAACCCCGACCGCGCGAAGAGATTACCGAAGGCGCACCAGCGGCCAAGATGCGGGGCCGCAACCACCAGCGGCGTCCATCGCGCAGGGAGCGTTCGCCGTCCGATCTCGATCGCCCGCCCGATGCTGCCGACCGCGGGCGACGAATCGAATGTCGAACAGACCTTGTAATGGAGGAACCGGGGCCGCCCCGCGGCGAGGGAGGTGAACGCGGCCGGCAGGTGCGCCTCCATCTCCACGGGAGAGAACGTGCGGCTCAGCCCCGCGAGGCCGATGGCTCGTGGCGGGACGGCCAACATCACGGGCGCGGTGACGAACAGCTCCGCGGCAATCCCCGCCAGCGCGAGCGACTCGAGCACGTCGGTCGAGCCGGTGAAGTCATCGCCGTAGTAGGCCAGTTCCATCGCCAAGGCACCTCAGCCGGGACGGGGCAGCGCCCCATAAAACTCGAGCGACTGCCGCAGTGCTAGCCGGTCTCGCGCGTAGTCCACCAGCGACGTTCCCGCCACGGCCGCTTCCCAGGCCTGGCGGATGGCCGTCACCCCCGCCGTCGGCCCGCCCGGATGCGCGAGGATGCCGCCGCCGGCGAGATACATGAGATCGACCGTGCGTGTCCGGGCAAAGGTCTCCGGTGCCTGGCCGCCCCACTGGCCAGACGAGACCACCGGCATCACCGCGGGCACGGGGCCGCAGGGCTCGAGGCAGGCCTCGATCGAACGGACCACCGACTCATCTGCCTCGCAGAACTTGTTCTGGAGGCCGTTGACGTGGATCTGATCGACGCCCGCCAGTCGCCATAGTTTCTGATAGGCGCGAAACTCCATGCCCAGCGCCGGATGACGCGACACCGCCCCCCAGCCGTTGCGGTGACCGTGGATCGGCAGGGTCGCGTGCCGCCGCAGGTGCTCGACCCCGGCCAGGCCGACGCCGTTGAGGCTCACCATCACGCACGTGCCGCCGGCAGCGACCACGGTGTCGTGGTGCGCGAGCATGCGGTCGAGGCGGTCGCTGATGTTGAAGGCCACCATTACCTTTCGGCCCGTCGTCTCGGCTGCCTCGTGGACCGCCGCCATCACCGCCTTCACCCGGTCGGCGAGGGGTGAACAGGGCTGGTTCGAGAGCAGCTCATCGTCTTTCACGAAGTCGATGCCGGCGAGCGCGAGCGTGCGAACGAGGTCGGCGGTCTGCCGTGGAGTGAGGCCGATGCTCGGCTTGACGATCGTGCCGATGATCGGCCGGCCCTCGACCCCCGCGAGCCGCCGCGTGCCCGCGATCCCGAACTGCGGTCCAGCGAACTCGGCAGCGAGGTCGGCAGGCAGTTCGAAATCGAGCAGCCGCAGGCCCGACAGGACTCGCAACTCGAACAGGTTGCCGGCGATCATCGCTGTGAGTGCGGCCAGATTTGGCCCCACGTTGGTGGCGGGAAAACTGATCCTGACACGGCCCCGTGGCCAGCCGCGGGCGGGATCCTTGGGCGGGGCGGCTCCGGGGAGCGACGGGCTGGCCGCATACCCCAGTGGCTCGATCGACTCCACGGTCGCGCCATGACGGCGAATGAGCTCCTCAGTCTCGCCCGGCACGCTCGTGAAGGTGCCGGTCGACTGCTCCCCCGCGATCGACGCGGCAGCGGCTTCGAGGGTCGCCGGCGTCTCCACGAGATACTCGGCGATGATTCGCGACGATGACATGCGTCTTCCCTTCTTCTCTGGTTCTCGTGTCTGCTCTTCGTCCCTGGCAGCGGGTGACAAACGATCTGAAGGTCTACGGTCCGGCGGGCTCCAGCACCACTCGTCGGACCGCGTCGCGCCAGCCGGCGAGTAGCCGGTCGACGTCGGCCCGCGGCATGCGGGGCGTGAACGAGCGAAGCGACCGCGGCAAGCGGGCGAACTCGGCCGGCGCTGCGACCCAGCCCAGCCCGAGCATCCCCGCCATGGCCGCGCCCAGTGCCGATGATTCCGGCACGTCGGTCACGGTCAGCTCCACGCCCGTCACGTCGGCGACGAACTGCATGAGAAAGTCGTTTCGCGTCGGCCCGCCGTCGGCGAACACCGTCGCCGGGGTCACGCCGCCCTGCGCTGCGAGCATCACCAGCACGTCGTGGATCTGGTACGCGATCGCCTCGAGCGCCGCCCGCACCACATGCTCCCGGCGACTGTGCGTCGTGAGGCCGATGATCGCGGCTCGGGCGTCGCCCCGTGGATAGGGCGGGCTCAGGCCTGCGAAGGCCGGCACGAGATAGACGCCGCCAGTGTCATCGACCGCACGAGCCAGCGACTCCGACTCGGCGGCGTCGGCGAGGAGGCCCAGCTGGTCTTGCAGCCAGGCGACGGTCGCGGAGCTCGAGTTGATCAGGCCCTCGAGCGCGTAGGTCGGCTGGCCGCCGAGCACCCATGCCAAGGCCGTCACCGCGCCGCCGCTCGACGCAGGTCGCCGTCCGCCGACGTTGAGAAGAATCGACGTGCCGGTGCCAAAGGTGGCCTTGCCAGAGCCCGGCTCGAAACACCGCTGCGCGAACAGCGATGCCTGTGAATCGCCCATCACGCCGACCACGGGCACGCGTCGAGGCAGGCTTCCGCCCACGTCCGTCTCGCCGAAGGTCGCCCCGCTCTCCCGCACCTCTGGCAACATCGCCGCCGACACCCCGAAGAGCCTGCAGAGGTCGTCGTCCCACCGCAGTCGGTCGATGTCGTAGAGCAGCGTGCGGCTGGCATTCGTGGAGTCGCCCGCGCAGACCCGGCCGTCGGTGAGTCGGTGCACGAGGTAGGCGTCGATCGTGCCGATGACGGCCGTGCCCTTCGCCAGGGCGGCGGCGACGGCGGGCTCGTGATCGATGAGCCAGCGACTCTTCGAGCCCGAATAGTAGCCGTCGAGGCTCAGGCCCGTCCGGCCGCGGACGATGGCCTCACTGCCATCCGCTGCCAGCCGCCGGCAGAGGTCGTCGCCGCGGCGATCCTGCCAGACGATCGCCCGCCGCAGCGGTGCGCCCGTGCCGCGGTCGAAGACGACGAACGTCTCTCGCTGATTGGCCAGGCTTACGCCGGCGAGCTCGTGGAGGCGGTCCGACTGCCTCCGGGCGATGGCTCCGGTCACGCTGCGGACGTTTTCCCAGATCTCCGCGGCGTCGTGCTCGGCCCGCTGCGGCTCAGGAGCATGCTGGGCGTGCGATCGCGACTCACGATCGACGACCGCGCCCGTGTCGTCGAACAGCACGGCCTTGGTGGCCGAGGTGCTCTGGTCGATGGCGAGGAGGAGGGGCATGGGTGAGTGGCATTGGGCCGGATGTGGTCAGCGAGGGCGGTCAGCGATGCATCGACCTGACCCGGTCCGCCAGTCCCTCCATCGTGATCCCGTAGTGGCGGAAGATGTCGGCCTGGCTGCCGGTCACGGTGTCGACATCGGGCAGGCCGACGATCGCGAAGGGCACGGCCACGCCCCCCTGCATGAGCACAGCCGCGCATGCCTCGCCGAGCCCGCCGTGGATCGAATGCTCCTCGACGGTGAGCACCAGCCCGCACTCGCGGCCGGCCGCCCGCACGGCCTCTTCGTCGAGCGGCCTGATGGTCGGCATGCTGAGCACCCGGCAGGCGAGCCCCTCGCCGGCCAGCAGCTCGGCGGCAAGCACGGCATGGATCACCGTCTCGCCCGTGGCGATGAGGGCCGCGTCGCGGCCCTCGCGGAGCCGTCGGCTGCGGCCGCCGGTGAACGGCGGGCCGTCGCCGGCTGGCAGGTCGTACATCGCGGCCTTGCCAAACCGCAGGTAGACCGGTCGGACTGCCGCGGCCGCGGCGCGGACGGCGTCGCGGGTCTCGGCGTTGTCGGCCGGAGCGACGATGGTGATGTTGTGGATCGCTCGCAGCGCGGCG
>CAJBSQ010000573.1 GCA_903958265.1 uncultured Planctomycetaceae bacterium | reverse complement strand
TAGCCCCGCGCGAGCGCCTTGGCCGCCAGCAGAAACTGCATCGCGGCCCACGGCACCGTCTGAAATCGCCGCTGGTTGATCAGGTGAATGATCAGCGGCAGAGCCACCAGCGGCAGCGTGACGAGCATCCACGGCTGCAGGAAAGTCATCGCAGCCCCCTGCCCGCCGCACGGCCCACGAGAAACCGGGCGAGCACCTGCTCGTAGGGCTCGTCGGTCAGCACGCGGTGGTAGTCGACGGCCGACTCCAGCGTGATCGCCCGCAGCTGGTCGAGGTACGCCTGCAGCGCCCGGTGGTAGCGGTCGGTGATGTCGACCGGGTCGGCGAAGATCGCGCCGCCTCCCTCCAGGTCGAGAAACCGCGTCGGCCGCTGAAACTGGAAGGCCATCTCCTGCGGATCGAGCAGGTGGAAGGCCGCCACGTCGTGCCGGCGGAACCGCAGATGGCTGAAGCCGCCGGCGAGCGCGACCGGGTCGCAGAACAGGTCGGAGACGATCGCGACCACCGCCCGCTGCCGGATCGTCTCGGCGAGTTCGTGGAGCACCTCGGGCAGCCGCGTCGGGCCGGTGGGCCGTGCCTCCTCGAGGACATCGAACACGAGCCGGAGGTGCGCGGGGCTGCGGCGGGGCGGGAGCGTCCGCACGATGCCGTCGGCCACGCAGGTGATGCCCACGGCGTCGCCCTGCTGCGACGCCAGGTAGCCGAGGGCGGCGGAGATCCGTCGGGCATACTCGATCTTGGAGACCTCGCCGGAGCCGAAGTTCATCGACCCGGAGGTGTCGAGCACGAGGCACAGCCGGAGGTTAGTGTCGGCCTCGTACTCCTTCACGTAGTGGCGGTCGGACCTCCCGAACGCCCGCCAGTCGAGCCGTCGCAGATCGTCACCCGGCACGTACTTGCGGTATTCGGCAAACTCCACGCTCGACCCGCGGTGTGGGCTGGCATGGCGGCCCGACACACTCCCGACCATCGGCCGTCGCGCCACCAACGGCACCGCCGCAAGCCGCGCCAGCGCGACGGGATCGAGAAACGAGCGCGGTTGTCGGTCGGTGAACATGCGGCTACCCCGCGCGGCGAGGTCCGCCTACGCCTGCTCCTCGACCGTCTCCTTCACCAGCCGCCCCACGATCTGCTTGGCGTCGATCCCCTCCGCCTGCGCGGCGAAGGTGGTGATCAGGCGGTGCGTGAGCACCGGCGCCGCCACCGCCTCGACATCCTCCAGCCGCACCATGTAGCTGCCCTGCAGCGCCGCCCGAGACTTGGCGCCCAGCACCAGGTTTTGCACCGCCCGCGGGCCCGCGCCCCACGAGACGAGCGGCTTGAGCCAGCCCGGCGCCGAATCCCCCTTCGGCCGCGTCTTGCGGACGAGCTTCGCGGCGAAGCGGTAGATGTGGTCGGGCACGGGCACGCGGCGGACGAGATGCTGGTACTCGATGATCTCGGCGGCCGTCATCACGTGGTTGAGTTCCGGCGGCAGTTCGCCGGTGGTGGTCCGCGCGATCGCCACCTCCTCCTCCTCGCTCGGGTAGTCGAGCTCGACGAGAAACATGAAGCGGTCGAGCTGGGCCTCGGGGAGCGGGTAGGTGCCCTCCTGCTCGACCGGGTTTTGCGTGGCGAGCACGAAGAACGGCGGCTCGAGGCGCGAGGTCTTGCCGACCACCGTCACCTTGTGCTCCTGCATCGCCTCGAGCATCGCGGCCTGCGTCTTCGGCGGGGCGCGGTTGATCTCATCGGCGAGCACGATGTTGGCAAACACCGGCCCCGGCACGAAATGGAACTCGCGGCGGCCGTCGGCCGTCTCCTGCAGGATGTCGGTGCCGGTGATGTCCATCGGCATCAGATCCGGCGTGAACTGGATGCGGCTGAAGTTCAGCGAGACGGTCTCGGCGAGCTTGCTCACCAGGAGCGTCTTTGCGAGCCCCGGCACCCCCATGAGCAGTGCGTGCCCCCGCGCGAACAGGCAGATCGTCAGCCGCTCGATCGTCTCCTCCTGGCCGATGATCACGCGGGCCAACTCCTGCCGGAGTCGACCGTAGACGGCACGCAGCCGGTCGAGGGCGGCGACATCATCGGCGCCAAGGTCGGGGGCAGACGGGGATGCGGTCGCGGGCACCATGGGGCCTCCGGAAAGGGACGAACGGGACACGACCACCCGGTCGCACCGCCCGGGGCCAAGTATGGCCCAAAACAGCCCCCGCTGCTCGGCCGCGGCCGGAAACTAGGCGGCGGCCCGCAGCGCGGCCACCGGCGCCGGTGCCACCGGCAGGCAGCCGCGCGGAAACAGCGTCTGCTGGCGACGGCCCGAGGCCGCGGCCCAGCCGTCGAGGAGCAGGCCAATCGCCCGATCCCCGAACCGATGCCGCCGACCGTAGATGACCAGCTGGCTGGGGTTGAGAAACAGCTGCCCAAAACCGGCGGCGATCATCTCCCGATGGAAGGTCGCGTGTTCGAGATCGTCGGTCGAGTAGCGGCCGGCCCGGTAGGCATCCATCGTGTAGATGCCCAGGCCGCCGAAGCATGATGTCACCCGGACCGGCGGTTCGCCCCGCGAGTAGACCATGCCCCCGGCCACCACCGTCGAGAGGGGCGTGAGCGCGTCGTCGAACCGCAGCGCCCAGGTGTCGTACTGCCTGGGCTCGTTCATGGTCAGGCCCCGGCGGCGGTAGACCAGGCCGTTGGAGCCCATGAAATCCCAGCCCGGGTGGCCGAAGCTGTTGGCGATGCCATCCACGCTCCAGCCGCCGAGGATATCGAGGTCGATGATCAGCGTGTGGTCGAACCGGCTGCAGGATCCCAGCACCCGCTCCTGGCAGCGGCGGCGGTAGGTCGCCATCCGCTCGGCCCGTGCCAGGCACCGCGTCGTCGGATTCACCGGATCGTGTCGGTCCTCGCAGACCACCTCCACGCGGCGGTTGGCGACCGCCCAGCGTTTGAGTTCCAGCCGGGTGCCGTCCGTCGAGTCGTTCTCGAACACGACCACGCGATAGTCGGCGAACCAGCGGCCGAGGTCCTCGATGCGGCGGATCGTGAGCGGCAGCACGGCGCCGAGATTCCGCGCCAGGCCCGTGATCGCCACCCGCGTTTCCGCCATCGCGGCATAGCCGCGGCGACAGGCAAGCCCGTAGTCGGAGGCGGTGTCGGCCGCAGCGGGAAACGCCTGCTCCGGAAACACAGCCGCGAGAAAATCCGCGCCATCGGCCCGCAACCGCGACGGATGGAAGGCACGGCGGACGGTGTGGGGATTCATGGGCCGCTGAAGGAAGGATGTCACGACGGAGGGGAACTCAGGACAGCAGCAGGCCGAGGCGGCGGAGCCGACGGCGTGGGCCGCGGGCGATCGCCCGCGAGGCGAGCACGGCAGCGGCCGCGGGGGTGAGCCCGAGCGGACGCAGGCCACCAGATGCGAGCGATGTCGGGCGATGGCGGGGCAGGGCCGACATGAGCGTGAGATAGCGTTCGCCGACGAGGCGGGAGTCCCAGTCGGCGACGGCGCGATGGCGGCTGCGGCGGGCCGCGGCGACGACGGCGGCCGGATCGGCGGCCAGCCGGGCGAGGATCGAGCCGGCGGCCGCGGCATCGTCCCGCGGCACGAGCCAGCCATCATCGCCATCGGTCACCATCTCGGGCAGGCCGCCCACGTTCGCGGCCACGACGGGCACGCCGCAGGCCATCGCCTCCATCACCGTATTGGGCAGGTTGTCCTCGCGGGTCATGGTGAGGTGGACGTCGCTGGCATGAACCGCGGCAATCACGCCCTGTTCGTCGAGCAGACCAAGGTGCCGCACCTCGAGGCCGTCGATCGCGACCTCACCGCCGCCGTAGGTGATCACGAAGGGAGCCGGCCCGTCCGCATCCAGGTTTCGGCGGTGCGCGAGCATCGCGGAAATCGCCGCGGCCGCCTCGCGGGCTCCCTTGCGGCGCTCGTCGAGCGACACGCTTCCCAGCAGGATCGCGAGGCCTTGCTCGGGCAGCCCGAGACGGCGGCGGGCGGCGGGCCGGTCGGCAGCGGGGGCGTAGCGGTCGAGGTCGATGCCATTGGGAATGACGTGGATCGCGTGGCACCGCGGATCGTGGAGGCTCGAGCGGCCCAGTTCACCGGCCAGCCAACGGCTCGGCGTCACGAACGTGAGCGGCAGGCCGCGGAGCCGGCGGCGGCTGCGGCCGTGGGAGCGGGCCGGAGCCGCGGCGAGCCGGGGGCAGACCTGTGGGCACGACCGGCAGCCCACGGTGAATCCCGCGCAGCCCGACGCATAGTGGCAGCCACCGGTGAAGGGCCGCATGTCGTGGAGCGTCCAGACCACCGGCGTGCCGGTGGTCACGATCCGCCGGATCGACTCCGCGCCGACGAACCCCGCCACCCAG
>CAJBSQ010000572.1 GCA_903958265.1 uncultured Planctomycetaceae bacterium | reverse complement strand
GACGCCCACGATGATCGTGGAGCCGAAGAAACCGCGGTAGCTGAAGGAGGCCATGCCGATGGCGTAGGGATTCTCACCCCAGCCCGCCACCGTATAGCCATCGTTGAAGTAGGACCCGATGTAATCGGCGGCCACGGTGGCGCTCACGTCCTTGTAGCGCCAGCCCACGGAGGCATTCCCACGCCACTTCGGATTGTTGTAGAGGCCGATGTTGTCGAAATAACCGCCGCCGAGTCCGGAGTCGGAACCGATTTCGACCGTGCGGGTGAGGTCCACGGCGAAGTTAAAGTCACCCATGCGGGTGTTGCGCAGGCGGTAGTTGATGCCCATGTCGTAACCACGGTAGATCTGGTAGGCCCCGGGATTGTTCGAGGGCACCGATTCAATCCGGAGGATCGGGCCGCCCGGGCCGTCACGCACGATGGCGCTCGGGAACGCCAGCATCCCATTCGCAGTTATGAGATAGTTCGCACTGGGCGTGACGATGACCTGGTTGATGCGGAACTTGAAAAAGTCGAAGTTGAAGGAGAGGTCCTTCACGGCGGGAATATCGACCACGATGCCGGCGTAGGTGGTCTTGCCATTCTCAGGGAGAAGGTTCGGGTTACCGCCGGTGACGATGCGTTGTTGCTGCGGAGGATCTTGCAGACGCACCGGATCCTGCAGCAGCGTGGACGAGAAACCAATCGTCTGGGAGGCATAGAGGAGCGCCAGCGGGGGAGCCTGGAAGGACTCTGAGTAGGAGCCGCGGACGATGACGTTGGCGATCTTGTTGGTGGGCAGGTTAAACTTGGCGCCGATCTTCGGTTTGTCGGTCTTGCCGAAGTCGCTATAATCCTCGTGACGTCCGGCGAGCTGGACTTCGAGGACCTTGGCGATGACCGGAGCCGTGATTTCAACATAGAGCGACGCCACATCACGCTGACCCTTGAGCGGCAGGCCGCCACCCGAACCGAGGTAGGCGGAGGTGTCAGGATTGGTCTGGATGCGATCGTTGCGGAACTCGACACCGGCGGCGAGACCGACATCACCGCCGGGCAGGGTAAAGACGGAATCGTTGGTCACAGAGGCGTCCCAGCCCAAGCCCTCACCCTTGTTCATGCCAGTGGACGACGTGAACAAAGCGTTGACCAAGTTCTGGGGGTTGTTGCCGAAGGGATTGAAGAACACGCCGGTGAAGCCGGAAAGCGTGCCGTTCAAGGCGGACTGGAAGGTGGTGGCACGGATGGCGTTGCGGGCGACCGTGGTTACCTGATTGAAGCCGTAGGCGACCGCGCTTTCCCATTCCCATCCATTGTAGGTGCCGCGGACGCCGCCGAGGTAGTTGGCGCCGACGGATTCGGTATCGAACTTGCGCACCGTCCCGAAGCTCGTGCGGTTGAGCAGGGTGTTCATGTCGATGCGGAAGGGGTTATAGGGGCTGTTGGCCGGCAGGATCAGGCCTTCGGTGGGGAAGTTGATGACCCCGGGGGTGAACGCGTAATAGGTGCGGTTGTCGGAAAACGCCACCTGACTGAACACTTGGATCGTATCAGTGAGATCGTGCTCCATCTGCAGATAAGTGCTCATGTAATCATAAGCCGGATAGAGCTGATAGGTCTTGGCAAAGTTGTAGCGATTTTCGGCCGGAATGGCGGCAACCCGGGATAAGTTGGCCAGCGTCGGGCTCGAGAGCAGGGTGCCTCCCGTGACAACGTAGGTGCCGGAGAGAAAGCCTCCGCCAATCGCGGCCGCCTGGGCGGCGGTAACGGTGACATTGGCCGGCCAGTTCAGCGAGCTGTTCTGGTTGGAGCCCTTGTTGGTGCCCATCGCGATCGTGTAGTCGGTGGTCGTGACGCCATAGTCGCGGATGAAGTTGGAGTTCGCACTCTTGTAGTCGAAAGCGATCATGGCGCGGGTCTTGCCCGTGCCCGCACCGCTCACGAGGCTGAACTGCTTCACCCCGGTGTCATGCTTGAGCGTATTGCCGTAGTAGGCCGAGGTGGACAGGCCGGTGTAGTTCTTCTTCAGCTTGATGTTGAACACACCGGTGAGGGCGTCGGCGCCATAGATGGCGGAGGCACCGTCTTTGAGGAACTCGACGCTATCGATCGCCGCAGCCGGCAGGCTGTTGAAATCGAAGATCTGGCGATTGCCACTGTTCGGCAGCGCATAGGTGACGGGACGACGACCATTCACCAGCACGAGGAAGCGCTGGGACCCGAGACCGCGGGGGTTGGCCGTGGCGGCACCACGGGTGAAACTG
>CAJBSQ010000571.1 GCA_903958265.1 uncultured Planctomycetaceae bacterium | reverse complement strand
GAGACCGAGGAACTCCGCAGCGGGTTCCAGGCCTCGGCCCTCGCCGGCGCCGGCCCCGAGCTCGTCTACGGACCGTCGGACGTGCTCGACACCTTCCACACCATGGGCCTGATCCAAGACCTCTCCCCCTGGCTCCCAGAGGCGGAGCGGGAAGCCTTCGTGGAGGGCGCCCTGACCACGCTCCCGGCCGCCGGCGACCCGGGCCGCCGCGACCTCGTGCAGATCGGCGACCGGTTCGGCAACCACCTCGCGCTGGTCTACAACCGCAAGCTCGTGGCCGCACCTCCCGCCACGACCGACGACCTGATCAGACTCGCCGTGTCCAACACGGTCGACACCGACGGCGACGGCCGCCTGGACCGATACGGACTCGTCTGGAACTACACCGAGCCCTTCTTCGCGATCCCGTTCGTGACCGGCTTTGGCGGTTGGGTGTTCCGGGAGCCGGAGTCGAGCCCACCGCAGCCTGCCCTCGACACGCCCGCCATGGCCGCGGCGCTGGGCTTCATTCGCGATCTCCGCGACGTGCACAAGGTGGCCCCCGCCAACTGCGATTACGAGCTCGCCGACTCGCTCTTCAAGACGGGCCGGGCGGCGATGATCGTCAACGGCGACTGGAGCTGGTCAGACTACCTCGAAAATCCGGCGATCGACGCCGCGGTCGCGGTGCTACCCATCGTGGATGCCACGGGCCTGCCGATGCGGCCGATGATCGCGCCCAAGGGCTACTCGCTCAACGCCAACACCCGCGGCGCGGCGGCGGAGGCTGCCATGGGGTTTGTGCGGCACATGGCCTCCGAGGATGTGCAGCGGCGGCTCGTGCAGCGGCTGCGGATGCTCCCGGCCCGCAAGGCGGTCTGGGACGATCCGGTGTTCGCGACCGACGCGACCCTCGCGGCCTCGCGGGCCCAGCTCGAGAACGGCCGGCTGATGCCCGTGGCGACCGAGCTGCGGGCGGTCTGGGACGGCATGCGGCCGGCCTACCAGGCCGTGCTCGGCGGCACGCTCGAGCCCGCGGCAGCCGCGGAGCGGATGCAGACCGACGCCGCGGGGTTTATCGAGGTCATGCATCGCCGGCTCGAGCCCAGCCCCCTCGTGCCGGTCGTGTCGGCGGCGGCCGGGCTCGGGCTGCTCGCCCTGCTCGTGCGGCAATGGCCGAGCTTTGTGGCGCTCGTGCGTGATCTCCGCCGGAATCCCACCGCCTACCTATTTGCGATGCCGGCGGTGGCCGTGATCTTCGCCGTGATCGTGTTTCCGTTTTTCTGGAACCTGCTGCTCTCGCTTTCCGACATGTCGCTCGTGCGGTTTCAAGACTGGCGGGTGGTGGGCCTGCAGAACTACGCCGAGGTGCTCTCCGACCGAAGGCTCTGGGGGCTCAGCGGCGTGTTCGTGAAGACGGTGGTCTGGACGGCGATCAACGTGGCCCTCCACGTGGCCCTCGGGGTGATGCTCGCCGTGGCCCTCAATGGCCCCGTCCGCGGCAAGGCGATCTACCGGCTGCTGCTGATCATTCCCTGGGCGGTGCCCGCGTACATCACGGCGCTCACCTGGCGGGGCATGTTCGACTACGAATACGGCGCGGTAAACCTGCTGCTTGGCCGGTGGCTCGGCCTCCCGGCGGTCAACTGGCTCGGCGAGCCGCTGCGGGCCTTCGAGGCCTGCATCATCGCCAACGTCTGGCTTGGCTTTCCCTTCATGATGGTGATCGCCCTCGGCGGCCTGCAGGGGATCCCGCAGGAGCTCTACGAGGCGGCCCGGATCGACCGGGCGAGCCGGTGGCAGCAGTTTTGGCACATCACGCTCCCGCTCCTCAAGCCGGTGCTGCTCCCGGCTGCCACGCTCGGCGCGATCTGGACCTTCAACAACCTCAACGTGATCTGGCTCGTCTCCAACGGCGGCGAGCCGCAGGATTCCACCCACATCCTGGTGTCATACGTGTACAAGTCGGTGTTCAACCTCTACCGCTACGGCTACGGCGCGGCGCTGTCGATGGTGATGTTTCTGATCCTCCTGGCCTTCTCGGTCGTGTTCCTGCAGCGAACGCGGGCGACCGAGAGCGTGTATCGATAACGGCCCCGGCGAGACCATCCCATGAAAGAACCGCTACGAATCACGCTCCTGCGGCATGCCGTGCTGCTCCTGTTCGTGGCGATCTCGCTCTACCCCGTGCTCAACGTGGTGTCGATCTCGCTGCGGCCGGGCGACCGGCTGCGGTCGACCGACCTGGCCATCATCCCCGCCGACTGGACCGTCGCGAGCTACGTGGCCCTCTTCACGGAGCAGCCGTTTCTCCGGTGGCTGGGTAATTCGCTGGCGGTCTCCACGGCCGTCACGCTCACGGGGGTCGCCCTCGCCTCGACCGCGGGCTACGCCTTCAGCCGATTCCGGTTCATCGGCCGGAAGGCCACGATGCTGGCGATCCTGACCACGCAGATGTTCCCGGCCACGATGCTCCTCCTGCCGCTCTACGTGCTGATCGCGAGGCTCGGCCTGGTCGACACCTGGATCGGGCTGATGATCTTCTACACCGCGACCGCGTTGCCCTTCTGCGTCTGGCAGATGAAGGGCTTCTACGACACGATCCCCGCCTCGCTCGAGGAGGCCGCGCGCATCGACGGCTGCACCCGGGCCCAGGCCTTCTGGCACGTCGTCCTACCGCTGGCCACGCCGGGCCTCGTGATCACGGCGCTGTTCAGCTTCATGACGGCCTGGAGCGAATACATCGTGGCCGCGCAGGTGATGCAGAACGAGGAGATGTTTACGCTGCCGCTGGGCATCAAGGGCTTCCAGGCCAGCCTGTCGTCGCAGTGGGGCCTCTACGCCGCCGCCTCGATCCTCGTGAGCATTCCCGTCGTTGCCGTGTTTCTCGCGTTCAGCAAGTACCTCGTCAACGGGCTCACCGTCGGCTCGGTGAAGGAGTAGGGCATCCCCTCGCAGCCATGGCCACCGTCACGCTCACACGCCTCCACAAGAACTATCCCGAAGGCTTCCATGCCGTCCGCGGGATCTCGCTCGACATCGCCGACGGCGAGTTCCTCGTGCTCGTGGGGCCCTCCGGCTGCGGCAAATCGACCACCCTGCGGATGGTGGCGGGCCTCGAGGAGATCACCTCCGGCGAGATCGCGATCGGCGGCCGCGTGGTCAACGACGTGCCCCCCGGCGACCGCGACATCGCGATGGTGTTTCAGAACTACGCGCTCTATCCCCACCTCTCCGTGCGGGAGAACATGGCCTTCGGCCTGAAGATGCGGGCCGCCCCGCAGGCCGAGATCGACCGGCGGGTGAACGAGGCCGCGGCGGCGCTCTCGATCGAGCACCTGCTCGCCCGCCGGCCGCGGGAGCTCTCGGGGGGCCAGCGGCAGCGGGTGGCCCTCGGCCGGGCGATCGTCCGCGAGCCGAAGGTGTTTCTGTTCGACGAGCCCCTCTCGAATCTCGATGCCAAGCTCCGGGTGCAGATGCGGGCCGAGCTCGCCCGGCTGCACCGCAGGCTGGGCACCACGGTGATCTACGTGACGCACGACCAGGTCGAGGCGATGACCCTCGGCGACCGGATCGTGCTCATGAACCACGGCTTGATCCAGCAGGTCGACACGCCGCTCGAAATCTACCGGCGGCCGACCAACCGGTTCGTGGCCTCGTTCATCGGCAGCCCGACGATGAACTTCTTCCCGGGGGTGATCCGCGACGGGGCGTTTCACGTCGAGGGCGACGCCGCCCGGATGTCGCTCGGCCCCGATGCGGCCGGCGTTCCTGCCGGCGCGGCCGTGCTCGGTGTGCGGCCCGAGGATCTCATCGTGGCCTCCACCGACGCGGTGTTGGCGACGGTCACGCTCGACGTGGCCGAGCACATGGGCCATGAGACGCTGGCCCACTTCACCTTCGCCGGCGCGGATCACGTCGTGCGGCTGCCGGGCGAGATCCCGGCCCGCGTGGGCGACCGCCTGCCGCTCGCGGTGCGGCCGAGCGGG
>CAJBSQ010000570.1 GCA_903958265.1 uncultured Planctomycetaceae bacterium | reverse complement strand
TCACTCTACACGGAGCTCACCGTTCGCCAGAACCTCTGGCTCCACGCACGGCTGTACCACCTGCCGGCCGACCGGGCCCAGGCCCGGATCGATGAGCTGGTGACACGGTTCGGCCTCGGAGTGCACCTCGACGACCTCGCCGAAGTGTTGCCCCTCGGCGTGCGGCAGCGGCTCTCGCTCGCCGTTGCCGTGATCCACGCCCCGGAGATGCTGATCCTCGACGAGCCCACGTCGGGCGTCGATCCGATCGCCCGCGACGAGTTCTGGGAACTGCTCGTCGACCTCTCGCGTCGGCAAGACGTGACGATCTTCATCTCGACCCACTTCATGAACGAGGCCCTGCGATGCGACCGGATCTCGCTGATGCACGCCGGCACCGTGCTGGCCTGCGACACGCCCGCGGCCCTGATGGCATCGCGGGGCAGTGATGACCTCGAAGCAGCCTTCATCGGCTTCATCGCCGACGCACATGCCTCCGAGGAAGCGGCCGTGGCCACGGCCGCCAGCGGATTCGCGGCGGAGTCGGCGGCCGCACCACCGCCGCACGCGGCCCCGCCCCTCGCCCGACTGCTGGCCTACGCGCATCGCGAGACCCTCGAGATCCTCCGCGATCCGGTCCGCCTCGCCTTCGCGTTCGGCGGCTCGATCCTGCTGATGCTCGTGTTTGGCTTCGGCATCACGACCGACGTCGAGGACGTCCGCTACGCGGAGTTCGACCAGGACCGCACGCCGGCCAGCCGCGACTTCCTCGCCGCCTTCGCCGGGTCGCGATCCTTCCAGCGGCAGCCCGCGATCGCCGATCTCGCCGACCTTCAGCGGCGGCTCCGGGCCAACGACATCGCGCTGGCGCTGGAGATCCCGGATCAGTTCGGCCGCAAGCTGGCCAAGGGTTCGGCGGCCGAGGTCTCGGCGCTGATCGACGGGGCGAACCCGTTCCGGGCCGAAACGGTCGCCCAGTACGCCCGGGGCGTGGCTCTCCTCGCCCTTCAGGAACGGGTGCGGACGAGCTCCCGCGGTCCCGATCCGACGGTGCGGGTGGCAGCCGTCGAGCCCCGGTATCTCTACAACCCTTCGTTCGAGAGCATCTACGCGATCGTGCCGAGCATCCCGCCGCTGCTGCTGGTGCTGCTCCCGGCGATCCTCACCGCGGTCAGCGTGGTCAGGGAGAAGGAGCTCGGCTCGATCATCAACTTCTACGTCACGCCCACGACGCGGCTGGAGTTCCTGGTCGGCAAGCAGCTTCCCTACGTGGCCGTGGCGATGATCAACTTCATGATCCTCACCCTCATCGCGACGCTTGTCTTCGGCGTGCCGATCAAAGGAAGCGGGGCGATGCTCACCTTCTGTGCCCTGCTCTACGTGACGGCGACCACGGCGATCGGCCTGGTGGTCGCGTCGTTCACGAAGAGCCAGGTGGCGGCGGTGTTCGTCACCGCGATCCTGACGATGCTCCCCACGACGCAGTTTTCCGGGCTTCTCCAGCCCGTCTCCACGCTGGAGGGAAACGCCCGGATCGTGGGCACGATCTGGCCCACCACCTACTTCATGCACGCCAGCGTGGGAGCCTTCACCAAGGGGCTCGGGGCCCGGCTCCTGCTCCCCGACGCGCTGGCGCTGGCCGCCTTCGTGCCGGTGCTCCTGGCGGCGGCGATGCTCCTCCTCAAGCGGCAGGAGGACTGAGCGTGCCGAGCCTCACCAACATCTTCTGGCTCGGCGTCAAAGAACTGCGGAGCCTGCGGCGCGACGTGGTGCTCGTCGTGTTCGTCGCCTACGCCTTCACGATGGCGATCTACACGCAGGCCCGCGGCACCTCCTCGGAGGTCAACAACGCCACGATTGCCTTCGTCGACGAGGACCAGTCGCAGCTCTCGCTGCAGCTCGCTTCCTGCTTCTACCCGCCGCGGTTCAAGCCCCCCGGCACGCTCCGACCCGACCAGGTCGACCGCGCCATGGACGAGGGCCGGTTCATGTTCGTGGTCGTGGTGCCACCGCGATTCGAGGCCGATCTCCGGGCCGGCCGGCGGACCGAACTGCAGGTCAACATCGACGCCACCGCGATGTTTCAGGCGAGCAACGGGGCCTCCTACATCCAGCGGATCCTCAACGACGAGATGACCCGCTACCTGCAGCGATCCGACTCGCGGCTCGCCGGCGCGACGCAGTTCGTCATCCGGAAGGCCTTCAACCCGAACGGCGACACGACCTGGTTCAACGGGATCGTGGCGATCATCAACCAGATCACCCTCCTGACGGTGATCCTGACCGGGGCCGCCCTGATCCGCGAGCGGGAACACGGCACGCTCGAGCACCTGATGGTGATGCCGCTGACGGCGCTGGAGATCGCCCTGGCCAAGGTCTGGGCCAACGGGCTGGTGATCCTGACCGCGGCCACGATCTCACTGTTCGTGGTGGTGAAGGGGGCGCTGGCGGTGCCGATCGCGGGCTCGATCCCCCTGTTCCTCGGCGGGGTGATGCTCTACCTGTTTTTCGCGACCGCCCTGGGGATCTTTCTCGGCACGGTGGCCCGCACGATGGCCCAGTTCGCGCTGCTGATCATCCTCCTGATCTTCACGCTCCAGATGCTTTCCGGCGGCAGCACGCCCGTGGAGAGCCAACCGGAGTGGCTTCAGCGGCTCACGCTCGTGCTGCCGTCACGACACTTCGTGACCTTCGCCCAGGCAATCATCTTCCGCGGGGCCGGGCTCGACATCGTCTGGCCGCAGTTCGCCGCCGTCGGCGGGATCGGCCTGACGTTTTTCATCTACGCGCTCAGCCGGTTCCGCGAGTCGATCGCGGCCAGCCGCTGACCGCGGGGGATGTGCCGCAGCCGCCTGATTTCATGGCCGTGGGCGGTCGCTCCCCGAAGAATGCTCACCGGAAAAACCCCGCGATCTCCTGCCCTACCCCGGAATCGATTATCCTGTGAGCACCAGAAAAGGTCCACCCAGGTCCGCCTCACTGCGTGCCCGGGAGACGTTCCGTGACGGCTCAGTGCCGCGCGTCGATGAACGTCCGGGTCAGTCAGGAGCACTTGATGATTTCGTTTCGGTTCAAGCATGTCCGTCTGGAGTCGTTCGGCCTCAACTTCCCCACCACCCTGCTGTCGTCCGCCGAGATCGAGGAGCGGATCGCCCCGGTCTACGAACGTCTCCGGATCCCGACCGGCACGCTGGAGCGGGTCAGTGGCGTGAGCACCCGCGGCATCTGGCCGACGGACGTCACCCCGAGCTCCGTGGCCACCGTCGCCGCCCGCGAGGCCCTCGACCGCTCGGGGTTTCGCCCTGATCAGATCGGTGCCCTGATCAACTGCTCGGTGTCTCGCGACTTCTTCGAGCCGGCCACCGCCTGCCTGGTGCACCATGCCCTCGGCATTCCCGAGGAATCACTGGCGCTCGACATCACCAACGCCTGCATCGGCTTCAGTGACGGCTTGATCATGCTGTCGCATCTCATCGAGGCGGGAACCGTGAAGGCGGGCATCCTCTGCTCCGGGGAGAACATCTCCAAGGTGGTCCACACCACGTGCGACCAACTGCTGAGCGACCCCGACATCACCCGTGAGAGGATCCTGCAGATGCTCCCCACGCTGACGCTCGGCTGCGGCGCGGTGGCCGCCGTGCTCTGCCACGACAGCATCTCGAACGGCGGCCACACGTTCGTCGGCGGCGTGGCCCGGTCGGCCTCGCAGCATCACCAGCTCTGCATCGGGAACGGCGATTTCAGCGTCGGTCAAGGTGAGGAGATCGCACCCATCATGACCTCCGACGCGGCCCAGCTGATGATCGCGGCGGCGAAGCTCGGCGGCCGCGCGTTCCCCGACGTCACCGCCGCCCTCGGGTGGTCGAAGGAGCACGTCGATCACGTCTTCTGCCATCAGGTTGGCCGGCAGGTCAACGAGGCCTTCTATCGCGAGATGGGGCTCGACTTCGACAAAGACTTCGCCATCTACAACCGCTATGGCAACATGGTGTCAGCTGCCTTGCCGGCGGCGCTGGCGATCGGCGCGGAAGAGAAGAAGATTCAGCCCGGCGAGAAGGTGCTGCTCACCGCGTTCGGCAGCGGGCTCAACACGCGGTTCCTCGGTTTCGAGTGGTAGTCGCCGGCCGGGGCCCATGATCTCACCATGACCGCAGCCCAGCCCAACGACCGCGGCCCGTCGCTCCCGTTCGGGCCCCTCTACCCCTTTCGGTCGCGGTTCATCACGGTAGGACGCGGCACGCCCAGCGGCGGGCAACACGGCCACCGCATGCACTACGTCGACGAGGGCAGCGGCCCCGTGGTCGTCTGCCTGCACGGCAACCCGACCTGGGGCTTCCTGTTCCGCAACCTGATCGCCGCCCTGCGGGACGAGTACCGGGTGATCGTGCCCGATCACGTGGGGTGCGGCCTTTCCGACCAGCCGGCCGACGTCTTCTTCCGGGCCGACGATCGCATCGGGCACCTCGAAGAACTGCTCGCGGAGCTCGGCGTGGGCCGTTTTTCCCTGGTGATGCACGACTGGGGCGGCCCGCTCGGCACGGGGCTGGCCGTGCGTCGGCCCGCCGACGTGGAACGGCTCGTCTACTT
>CAJBSQ010000569.1 GCA_903958265.1 uncultured Planctomycetaceae bacterium | reverse complement strand
TTTCAAGCAGAAGACGGCATACGAGATGCGCATTAGTGACTGGAGTTCAGACGTGTGCTCCTTCCGATCTTCTCGTCGGTGGCAGCGGGTTCGGCGCGAACCGCCACGGGAGCCATTGCCGCCACGATCGCGGCTGCGGCAACGGCGGCCGCGCAGAGCAGGCAGAGGGCGGGTTGCCGGCGACGGATCGTGGCCCTGGCAGAGGTTGCAAGGCTGAAACGGCTGGTGGTCATCGTGCGGAGACTCCTGTCGAGAACGGAGAACCTGGGGAAGTGTAGCGCTGGCGCGGCCAAATGGCACCTGCAGGCTCTGCGGCCGGCGGTGCTGATGCCACTCGTTTCCTGCTCTACGCGGGCCGTCAGCGGCTTGTTCGCGCCGCCGGAATCGCCGCGCACGCCGCCCCGTCCGCCGGCGGTGGCTCGTTGACAAGCCGCTGCATCACGCGATAGTTTTTCCGTACGGAGACCCCTGTTTCGCATGTCCGGTCACGACCCGCGGCCACCGCTCGACGCCGGCATCGACCTGGCGGAATGCCAGCGGCGGATCGGTCATCGGTTTCGCGACCCGGCCCTACTCGTCGCCGCCCTGACGCACGCCTCCGGGGCGCAGCATCGGCTGGCCTCCAACGAGCGGCTCGAGTTTCTCGGCGACTCGATTCTGGGATTTCTCGTCTGCGAGCGGCTCTACCGCACGTTCCCCGATTCGCTCGAGGGAGACCTGACTCGCATCAAGTCGGTGGTGGTGAGCCGCGAGACCTGTAGCCGGATCAGTGAGCAGCTGCAGCTGATCGACTTCCTGATCGTGGGGAAGGGGCTGTCGGTGCACAATCGTGCGGTGCCGACGTCGGTCCTCTCCGACCTGTTCGAGTCGCTGGTTGCGGCGATCTACCTCGATGGCGGCATGGAGGCGGTCCGGCCGCTGGTCGAGCGGATGCTGGTTCCGGAGATCGACAAGGTCGTGAGCGGGGAGATGGGCTCCAACCACAAGTCGCTCCTCCAGCAGTGGTCCCAGCGGGATTTTGGCGTCACGCCGACCTACGAAGTGGTCGGCGAGGCCGGCCCCGACCACAGCAAGAGCTTCCACGTCTCGGCGCAGATCGGCGGCCGGAGCTACGCCCCCGCCTGGGGCCGCAATAAGAAGGAGGCGGAGCAGCGGGCGGCGTCGAACGCCCTGGTGGAACTCCGCTCCGAGACGGCCGGCCCGGAGATGCCGGGGGAGTGAGCGGTCTGGCGCGACAGCGTCGGGAGACAGCGTGGGGCGGCTCCGCGGAGGGGAATGAGGCAGATCCAGTCGGCCCGTCGCATGTTTATGGGACGCCGGGCCGCCCGCGTGCCTCGGCAGGAACCGTACGCTACAGAGGAGGGGTCGTGGGGCCCTTGCCGTGCCTGCCCTGGTCATTTCATGCGTCACCCGCTTGTCACCTTGTGCGCCTGCGTGGTGGCCGCCTTCGCGGCGGCCGCCGGTCGCGCGGATGACATCGACACGGTGGCGTCGCGGATCAGGGGCGACCTCACGTCGGCGGCGCTCGGTGCGTCTACGGTGTCGGGGTATCTCTCCACGCTCGGTGCCAACGGCCGCTGGACCGACGTCGACTACGCCGACACCAGCCAGACTGGCTGGTCGCAGCAGGTGCACCTCAACCGGATGCTGGGCATGGCCAGGGCCTACGCCAGTCCGACGCACTCGCTGAATGGCTCGGCCGCGCTCCTTGCGGGTATCGCCAAGGCGTACGACGCGTTCGTCACGCTCGATCCCCGAAGCACCAACTGGTGGTACAACGACATCAACACGCCGCAACTCCTCGGCGGCACGATGCTGCTCGTCCAGCCGCAGCTCTCCGCGGCCCAGATCACCAGCGGCACTGCCATCCTAGCGCGGGCCTTCATACCGCGGAGTACCAACGCCGGCACCAACACCGGCACCAACCGGATGGACCGCGCGTATGCGACGATGCTGCGGGGCGTGATCACTCGCAATGCCGCCCTCACGGGAGAGTCGTTCCTGGCGATCGGCGACACGCTCGTGACCACGATGGGCGAGGGCATTCAGCCCGACTACAGCTTTCACCAGCACGGGCCACAGCTCAATAACGGCTCCTACGGCCTCACGTTCGCATCCCTCGCGCTCGACATCACCGCGTATGGCGTCGGAACGAGTTACGCCCTCGCCGACACAGAGGCCCAACTGATCGCAGACTACCTGCTCGACGGCCAGCAGTGGATGCTCCGCGGCACGACCTTCGACGCCACGGCGCAGGGCCGGGCAATCACCCGCACCAACAGCAGAAACCTCGGCAGCGGCATCATCGGCGTGGTCGACCAGGTCGCGGCGATGACGACCTACCGGGCGGCCGAACTCACCGCGATGCGTGGGCGGCTGAGCGCGGCGAAGACTTCGGGCACGGCTGCCCCGGCACTGGCGCTCACGGGCCACCGCCACTTCTGGCGGTCGGATTTCACCGCCCATCACCGCCCCGGCTTCTCCGCGACCGTGAAGATCTCGTCGACGCGGACGCTCGAGCCCGAGGCAGGCAACGGCGAGGGACTTCAGAATCTCCACCTCGCCGACGGCGTCAACCTGATCCAGCAGCGGGGCAACGAATACACCGACATCCAGCCGATCTGGGACTGGCGGCGGCTGCCGGGGACGACCACGGAGCAGGCCGCGTATTCGCTCACGCCCACCACGACCTGGGGCATGCCAGGCTCGACAGGCTTCGCTGGCGGCGTGTCGGACGGCCGCAACGGAGCCACCGTGCTCGACTACGCGGAGCGAAATGTGAAGGCCCACAAGGCCTGGTTTTTCTTCGACGACATCGAGGTGGCGCTCGGCTCGGGCATCGATGCTCCGTCCGCCACGGGCGAGGTGATCACCACGCTCAACCAGACCTTTCAGAAGGGCACCGCCGTCTGGGCGACGACCAGCGGATCCCTGGGCCTGCTGGCAAACGGCACGCAGTCACGTAGCGACGTCCATTGGGTGCTGCACGACGGCGTGGGCTACGTATTTCCGACGCCGCAGAGCGTGACGCTCCGGGCGGCCGTGCAGAGTGGCTCCTGGTCGGCCCTCAACACGTCGCAGTCGGGCACGCTCGTCACGGGGAGCGTGTTCAGCCTGCAGGTGGGCCACGGCATGGCGCCGTCGAGCGGCAGCTACGCCTACGTCGTGCTGCCGGGTGCGAACGGCTCGGCCGTCTCGGGCTATGCGGCGGCTCCGACCGTTCGCATCCTCGCCAACAACCGGAATCTTCAGGCGGCCCGGCACGACGGCATGGCGCTCACGCAGGGAGCGTGGTATGCCTCCGGCACGCTGGCGACCGGGGCAGGCACGACGCTGGCCATTCGCGAGCCGGCGCTCGTGATGCTCGACGAGTCGGCGGCCGCGCCGAAGCTCTCGGTCTCCAATCCGTATGGGGAGGCGACGACGATCCATGCCGACCTCGTCCGGTCGAGCGCTGAGCGACCGGACGAGCTGACGAGGCTCACGCTGCGGCTCTCCGGTAGCGACGAGGGGGGAAGCACGAAAACTCGCCTGATCGACGCCCCCGTGGCCCGGACGTTCGCCTTCCAACTCCGCGATGCGGCCCGCAGCGGCCCCGGCCTGCTCTACCAGTGGAGCTTCGAGGGAGCGACCGCCGGGGACCGGCTGCAGAACACCGGCACCGGGGTCACCTCCGGCAGCGGAGCGACGCTCCAAGCGGTCGCCTACGGCAGCGAGGGAAGCACGGCGAGAATCGGCTACGGGATGGGGCTCGACGAGACGACCACGGCGATGTCGCCGCAGCGAATCGGGAGGTTGTCCTCGACGGCTGGCGGCGCCCTGCTCGCGACCACCGGCAGCGTGGCCTTGCCGACGGCATTCACCGTGGAGTCGCTGGTGCGGCCCGAACTTGTCGAGGTCGGTGGCTCGATCGGGTACGCCGTCATGGCGGGGGGGCAGGCGACCGGTAACCGCGGCTACTTTCTGGTGCAGCAGGAGGCCGCGGGCAACGACGCGCTCTCGACCATCGTGGGCGACAGCATCAGCCAGAGCGACAACGTGGGCCGCACGCTGGGGGCGTTCGTGCCCGGACACTGGTACTACGTCGCCAACACCTACACCGTGTCGGGCTCGCAGACCATGATTGACAGTTACGTCGCCGATCTCACGCTCGGGCAGACGGCCGTCACCCGGGCGGTCGCCACCCAGCAGGCCAGCGGCAGGCCATTGACCACGGCGCAGCTGGCAATCGGTGGCTATTTCGCCTCGGGAACCGCGCAGGAGGCCTGGTCGGGCTCCATCGACGAGGTCTCCATCTTCGGCCGCACGCTTTCGCCTTCCGAGGTCCAGGCCCGCCTCGACAATCTCTACCGCCCGCCGGATCAGGTGCTCTGGTCGGCTGCCGCGTCGGGCACCGGCGTGGGCGGCAGCGGCACCTGGAGCGGCACGGGGATGCGGTGGGTGAACGGCTCGGGTCGGCTCGCGCCAAGCCCCGGATCGCGGGCGGTGTTTGGTGGATCGGCGGGCACGGTCGTCGTGTCGGGCGGCGTCGGGGCCGGCGGGCTCTCGTTCACGGCGAACGGATACCTGCTGCAGGGTGGCACGATCGCGCTGTCGTCGGGCACGTCGCGGCCGGTGATCGAGGTGGCGAGCGGACAGACGGCCACCATCGCCGGCAGCCTCAGCGGATCGAGTGGCTTCCGGAAGTCGGGCGGTGGCACGCTTGCGGTCACGGGGAGGACGCTGTTCTCGGGCACGGTGGAGGTGGCCGCGGGCCGGCTCGCACTCTCCGGCTCCGTGTCGCTCGACACTGCCCCACTCGCCGTCGGTTCAGGAGGGAGCGTCGTGCTGCCCGATGACCCGCTCTACGAGCTGCGGGTGGCATCACTCTCGGTGGCGGAGGGCGCCGCGGGCGGCCGGCTCGAAGTCGGTGCAGGCCGGGTGACGGTGGCGGCCGGCGGCATCGATCAGGCGGCGTTGCTGGCCGACCTGAGAGCCGGCCGCGGCGATGGCCGCTGGGATGGCGTCGCGGGCATCGGTTCCCGAACGGTGGCCGTGGCGGTTGGTGCCGGTCTGCCACGGTCCGTGGGCTGGATTCAAAACGCGGATGCCTCGTTCACGGTCGGCTTCGCGGCCCCCGGCGACACGAACATCGACGGCGTGTTCGACATCCTGGACGCCGCGGAACTGCTCTCGGCAGGGCGGTTCGGTCGGGGTGGTCAGGTGTCGTGGGCGGACGGCGATTTCAACTACGACGGCCTCTTCGACATCCTGGACGTGTCGGAGTCGTTGGCCGCCGGGTTGTACGACACGGGGGCCTATGCGGCTGGGATCACGCCGACCTTCGCAGCTGTGCCCGAGCCCTCGACCGCCGCCCTGGTCCTGCTCGCCGGCAGCCTTGTCCTCGGGCAGGGCGTGCGGCGGTGGAGGCGGTCAGAGCGCGAGGCAGGCGAAGGCCAGGAGTGAGGCGGCGAGGGGTA
>CAJBSQ010000568.1 GCA_903958265.1 uncultured Planctomycetaceae bacterium | reverse complement strand
TTCTCTCGTATCCGCGGCACGAATACTTCCGCCGCCTCCTCTGCCGAATCCTCGGGGAGGATGTGGAGCGGGGCATGGTGCCGCGAGACGTGCCGCTGCTCGCGGAGATGGTCCGCGACATCTGCTACCGCAACGCCGTGGCGTTCTTCGGCATGGAGCCGGGCACGGCCTGAGCCGCAGCATCGGCTCACTGCGACGTGAGTTCGCTCGCCGCCGGTACCAGAACGCCGGCTCCGTCACTCGCTCTCGGCCGCAGAACCGCGCGACAAGCCCTGATGTCCCATGGCACAGGAAACCCAACCCGGTCACCACGTCGTTCTCGAGAAGTGCGAGGGTAGAATCGCGACGGTCGATACACAGGAGCAATGGCGCAGAAACCTCGGGGGTCGTGAGCTGTGCATGGAAGTGGAAACCCGCTGGCTGAGCCGATTCAGGTCTGTCCGTGTTGCGGTGCGGGTGAGTTCGTGTCGAGAGCGGTGCTATGGCCCGCCTTGATCGAGGAATGGAATCTCGATCCCTACGAAACTGCCTACATCAACAGGCAACAAGGAACTGCATGCGCACAGTGCGGGGCCAATCTGCGGAGTATGGCCCTGGCTTTGGCGATCACTCGGAATTGTGGTTTTCCAGGGCCGCTCGGCGCTTGGGTCAACACCGAGATGGCCGCCAGGCTGGCGGTGCTGGAACTCAATGGCGCGGGCACGTTGACTCCCATGCTGAGGCGGCTTCCAGGACATGTGGAGGCGGCCTATCCGCAGGTTGACATGCTGGCGATGCCGTTCCTTGACGGCTCCTTCGACCTCGTCCTGCACTCCGACACGCTCGAGCACGTCCCGAATCCGGTTCGTGGACTGGCCGAATGCCGACGGGTCTTGCGGGTCGGCGGAGCGTGCTGCTTTACGGTGCCGATCGTGATCGGCCGGCTCACACGATCCCGCGACGGGCTGCCGCCAAGCTATCACGGAGCGGTCGGAGCCCGCCTCGCAGACTACATCGTGCGTACCGAATATGGCGCCGACGCTTGGAGGCACGCCATGGAAGCGGGCTTTCGCGACGTTCGCCTGATTCGGGCCGAGTATCCGGCCGCGCTGGCGATCGTGGCTGTTCCCTGAAAGCGTGGAGAGGCGCCTCGCTCAGCCCCGGGCTTGCAACCGCCGGAGTGCCAGTTCAAGAAAGTCATCCGCACCACACATGACGGCGCAGATCGAAATCACGATGAAGTTCGCGAAGGCGACCGGGGCTAGACAGCCTACGAATAATGAGTTCCACTCATCACATACGCCCGATGGCGTGTGCGAGGGCCATCAGTCGCGGCCGTTACCTGGGTTCGACCCAGATCCGCTCAATGAACGGTCGCGACATGGCAACCCCAAGCGCGGTGGTGCTCACTGCCACCACCGGAAAAACCAGCCTCGATCGCACGATCTCGAGCGTTCTTGCTCAAACGCACGCGAACGTCAGTTCCTACGTGATCGTCGACGGTGAGGAGTACTTCGCGGATGCAAACCGCATCCTGGAGAAATATCGCGGCAATCCTCGTGTAACGACCTGCTTCCTACCGCGAAACACGGGTGGCGACAACTTCTTCTGTCATCGAATCTACGGGGCGTTCTCGTATTTGGTGAACCAAGACTACGTCTTTTTTTGCAACCACGACGATTGGTTCGACGAGAACCACGTTGAAAAGAACGTTTCCGCCTGCGTGCAGAATGACTCCGCATGGTCTTTCTCGCCCCGCAAGATCATGGCAGAAGACGGCTCGTTCGTTTGCAACGATGAATGCGAAAGCCTCGGGCTCTGGCCCGTGTGGTACAACGACCGCTTGCACCATGTCGACGCCAACTGCTACTGCCTGAGACGAGACCTTGCGATCACGGTGGCGCCCCTTTGGTACCGTCGACGGATCGAGAACGGGCAGTTCATCAAATGCGCCGACACGGAAATCTGCGAATACTTACTGCGCAATCGGATCAAGGGCTGCTTAACGCACGGGTTCTCCGTCAACTTCAGCCTCGGGGGCAACCAGTGGTCCCCTGATGCGTCGTTTTTTCTGCGAGGAAATGTAGCCATGGTCGAGCAAAACCGAAAGCTTTCGCTGGCGTGACTGCTTCGCAAACAGCCCATCGCTCGAAGCCGTCGTCGTGCCGCATGGGGATTGATCAGTTATGAACCAGCAGCACGTGGTTTAGCTTCATGATCTTGAGGCAGCCGCCGCGCAGCCGCAGCACGTCTTCGAAGTAGGTGGCATCGCCGCAAAAGGTCTTGTCCCTGAAACCGACCTGCTGGGCCAGCGACCGGCGGACGATTGCACTGCCGATGTCGATGTTGTTGCGGCTGTATTCCGTCTTGAACAGGCAATAGGCCGGCTGTGGCCGGTCGCCTGGGCGATCATGGCTGTGGATCATGTCGAACATCACGACATCGGGATCGTTCGTCAAGACAGCCTGGCTGAGCGCCTCGATCAGGATCGGCACGTAGTAATTGTCGCCATTGGTGATCAGCACGTAGTCGCCGGCGATGTCGATCAGCGCCTGGTCGCGCAGCGTGTGGCCATAGTCGTTGTAGCGAGTGCTGGTGCTGAAGAAGGAAATGCGGCCGTCGCTTTCCGCCGCATAGGCCTGCATGAACCGGTCAAACTCGGGGCTGGGGCCGTCATGCACCACCGTGAGGGTCCAGTTCGGAGCGGTCTGATTGAGGATGCTCTGAACCAGGATCTTGAGGGCACCCATCTGGTTGTAGGTAACGCAGATGATTGAAATCGCCGGGGGCACGCTGAATCCTAAAATGGTGGTAGGACAGAGTTCGTAGTTTAGGGTGCCACGACTCCCATCGTCGATTTCCAGTTTCCCGGTCGCTCTGGCGATCGCGCCTGTTTCTTGAAAGAGCGGAATCGCACCGCGGTCAGCCCCCGGCTTGGAGCTGCCGGAACGCCAGTTCCAGGTCGGTGTGCAGCCCCAGCCCCTCAAACACCGAGGCGATCGCCGCCGTTTTCCCGGTATTCGAGCAGATGGCCAGGTTGTAAACGCCCGAATGAAGCGTCGAGCCGACGTGCATCTGTTGGGCATTGCCGCGCACCCCCACGAACCCGCAGTGCTGGGCGTCGGCGTCGTCTATTGGACAGATGGCCGAGCCATGCACGATCTTCTGTTGCATCACCGTGCTGTGTGTGAAAAACGCGCGATTCAACTCCACGAACTCGGGTAGGTAGAGTTCGTGCACATGAAACGGGTTCACATATCCCGGCGCATCCGAATAGACCGATTTATCCGGACACGAAATGAAGAGCGTGCCAGTCGGCGAAAGAACCCTGCGGAACTCGCGATAGACGGCGTGATGGTCGTCGACATGCTCAATCGTTTCGAAACACACCACGAGTTCGACCGCTCCGTCGTCGGCAGGGATTTCGAGGCAACTCCCCTGTCGAAAGACGAGGTTTGCGGCGGGGTAGCGGCGGGTCGCGTGCGTTACGGACTGTTCGTCGATATCGACTCCGGTGACGTGCTTTGCAACGGATGACAGCAGCCGCGATCCGTAACCCTCCCCCGACGCGATATCGAGCACGGTTTTGTCCCTCGCGAGGAGGCACGCGAGCGCGTAGCGATGAAGGTGCTCGAACGCTATGTTGCCATCCAGCGTCGGAAGGAAGCGTTCACCGGTCCAAGGAAGCGGGTCGTGATTTGTCATGCGCATCTGGTGCCGGCTGGTTACGCTGGGGGTTCGCGAGTTTTTGCAAGGCACGGTCGTAGTTGGCGTGGAGGTTTTACGGTTGGCGGGTCGAGATGTCCAACGGATCGGAAGTTCGTGTCACGTCTCTTCTGTAAATCACCGGTAGGGGCCTGACCGAGTCGAGCAGTTCCACGGCGGCGAAGCCGTGGATGCGGCCCAGCGCCTGCGGAAAGTCGCCCCGGACCGAGGCCTCGAGCATTGCGATGGCTGCGGCCGAGCCGGTGATGGATCATGCCCGCCATCAGCAGCACGAGCGGGTTGTCGGGGGTGAGCGTCAGCAGCGTCGCCACGTCGGCGTCGGCATCGCGATACCTGCCGAGCGAGACGTTGCACCGTGCCCTCCCCAGCAGTCCGTACGGATCGCCGGGCGACTCGGCAGCTCGCTTCAGCCCCGTCACGACTTGATCTTTACACGTGCGATAGCGTCTCTCCAACAGACAGGCCATTTCGATCACCCAATCCATCTTTGTCTTGGTCGGCCTCGCTGTTGCTTCACGGGAACTATGAGGATCCCGGATGGACCCGAAACGCATCCCCACAAGCTCATGGCTCGAGCAATCAGCGTGTATTCGGTATTGGTGGCGGGCGGCTCGTCGCTCTATGCTCTCGCACGCGTCGGCGGTCGGCCGACGCAGATCCCGCCGAGCCCACCC
>CAJBSQ010000567.1 GCA_903958265.1 uncultured Planctomycetaceae bacterium | reverse complement strand
GACTGCGTGCCCGAGACGAAGACGCAGAGCTACACGGTTCGCGTCCCGCATACGGTCACGAAGGAAGTGCCGGTGCAGAAGTGCGTGACGGTCGCCGTCGAGGTGCCCGTTGAGAACGCTTGCGGTGGCTGTGGTGATGCCGGCTCGGCCGGTGCTGCCGGTGACGCCGGTGCCTGCGGTGGCTGTGGCGAGGCTTCGGCCTGCGACAGCTGCGGTGGTGCCTCGGCCGCTGCCTGTGGTGACTGCGGTGGCCGCCGTCGCGGCTGCGGCTGCCGTCGCTGCAAGTAAGCACTGACTGCATCGGGCTCAGGCCCGATCGTGACGTGCCCACAAGAGGGGGCCGGACGTGAAAACGCCCGGCCCCCTCCCTTTTTAGGGCCTCGGGTTGCGGGCCATCGGGGTTTCTGCTGGAGTACGGGCGTAATTTTCAACTGTTTCCTGCAGGGAGGCGGACACCATGCTCGAAGCTTGCGCGGCCACGGCCGACGATTCCTGTGACCAGATCGGGGCCTGCGGGGCCACCGGCGACACCGTTCGAGCCGATACACGGCTGGGGGATGCGGGGCCGGGGGATGCCTGGATCCACGATGTCCGGCAGGCGGTCCGGGACGGCGGAACCGACCTCTTCCGCCCTTCGCCGGTGAGGTACTGGGTCGACTTTCTCGTCAGCCTCACCTCCGCCTACCTGGCCGCGAGCGTCTATCTGCTCTCGCCGCTGGGCTCGTGGCAGCAACTCGTCGCCTTCCCGATCGCGACCTTCTGGCTCTACCGCATGGGCTCGCTCGTGCACGAGGTGTGCCATCTCGGAGAGCACGAGATGCCGCTCTTCAAAGCGGCATGGAACGTGCTCGGGGGTGTCATGATCCTCATGCCGAGCCCGTTCTTCACCCGGCACCACCGCGACCACCACAGCCAGCGGTACTACGGCACGCCGCAAGACCCCGAGTACGCGGCCAACATGGTCCAGGGGGGCAGTCTGGCCAGCGTGCTGGCCTACGCGCTGAAGATCATGGCCATGCCGATCCTCGTGTTCCTGCGGTTCCTGCTCGTGCCGCTCACCTTCATCACCCCTGGCGTCCGCGAGTGGACGCTCCGGCACGCGTCGGCCCTGACCTTTAATCGCAGCTACGAACGACGGCTCACCGCCGCCGACCGCCGTGCCATCCTGGCTGCCGAGATCCCCTGTTTCTTGCGGGCCCTGATGATTCCGCTGCTGGTGATCCTCGGCCTCAACCCGTGGACGCGGATTCCGCTGCTCTATGCCCTCGCCGTCGCCACCGTGGCCCTCAACCACCTGCGCTTTCTGGCCGACCATCACTGCGAAGGCGATGGCTCCCATTCCGACATGGCGTCGCACATCACCGACTCGTGCAACTTCACCACGAACGACCCGCTGACCCTCCTCTTCTTCCCCTTCTCGATCCGCTACCACGCCCTGCATCACCTCTTTCCGTCGATGCCCTACCACAACCTGAAGCGGGCCCACGATCACCTCGTGAGAACACTTCCGTCCGATTCTCCATACCACGCGCTCGATCGGCCCAGCTGGTGGAGCGTGGCCAGGCGGGCACTCTTCGGCCCGCCGGCGGCCGCGACCTGCTGACGGGTCTTCGGCGCTCGGCCGGACGGCTGGCCCACGGCTTGCAGCCTCGTGGGAAAATGCGCATGTTTAATGGCTTCCGGCTTCCAGTGCCGGAAAGACATCACGACACCCAGCGGAGTTCGAGCATGCGCGAGGAAGCGTTTACCAGGCGGGCGATCCGTGGCGGGCTCTTGGTAGCGGCATGCTGTGTCGCAGCCATAGGCGGGCCGGCGTCAGGCCAGCCAACGGCCACGACTCCCCCGGCGAGTGTGGCGGCGGCCGATCCCGCCACGATCGCCATCCGCGCGGCGATCGCCGCTGAAGCGGATGCGACGGTGAGCGCCTTCAATGGCGGCGATGCGGCGGCCCTCGGCGGCATGTTCATCGCAGACGGCGAACTCGTTGACGAGAACGGTACCGTCACCGAGTCCCGGACCGAGATCACATCGCTCTTCAGGCGGTTCTTCGAGCGATTCCCCAAGGCCACCCTCGAGATGGAAGTGACCGACGCCCGCGCCGTCGGCGACGAGATGGTCGTCGAGGAGGGAATCCGCCGGATCACGGCTGACCAGGCCGCCGCCGCCGCCCAGGTGCGGTACGTCGCGGTGCGGCTCAAGGAGGGCGATCGCTGGCCGCTCGCCTCGTACCGTGAGTTTTCTGACGACCCGCAGCCGACGCCGACGGAGATGCTTGCGTCGCTGGAGTGGATCGTGGGCGATTGGGTGGACGAGAGCCCCGAGGGCCGGACACAGATCAGCTACGGCTGGAGCGAGGACGGGAACTTTCTGATCGGGGAATACAACCTCTCAGTCGGCGGTCAGGCTGCGTCGAAGAGCGTGCAGCGGATCGGCTGGGATCCCGTCGAGGGCACGCTCCGCTCGTGGACATTCGATTCCGACGGCGGGTTCAGCGAGGGGGAGTGGATGGGCACGGATGACGGCTGGGTGGTGAAGTCGGAGGCGACGCTGCCAGACGGGAGCATCGGCTCGGCCACCGTCACGATCCGTCCGTCGGACGCTGACCACTTCGTCGTCGAGAGCACCGACCGCATCGTTGGCGGGGCTCAAGAGCCCGATTTCAAACTGGTGATCGCCCGCAAGCCTCCGGCTCCGGCCACGGCGCCGGCGGCCGCGGCGGCGAAGTGACTCGGAAACGCTTGTGATGTTCCTGATTCGCGCGATGTTCCTGGTGCGTCGGTCCCCTTCTCAACGCTCTCGAGAAAGTAACTGTCCATGCGTCTGCGTGCTGTAGGTCTGCGTGAGGGTTGTGTCTGGTGTGCCATCGCCATCGTTCTGGTGGCGGCCGAGGCCCATGGACGCCCGTCGATGGGTCGGGCCGGCGGTGTCGGTGGCGCTGGCGGCGGCAGGCCCGCGATGTCACGGCCGGCGCCACAGGCCAGGCCGCAGATGCCTACTCCGCGACCGCAGATGCCGACCGCGCGGCCGAACATGCCCACCGCACGACCGAATATGCCGACCGCACGGCCGAATATGCCGACCGCACGGCCGAACATGCCGACGGCGCAGCGACCCGCGGGAATGCCGGGGGGCATGGGAGGCATGGCCCGACCGCAGACTCCCAACTTCCAGCGGCCGAGCGTGGGATCACAGCAGCGGCCCAACCTCGCACGGCCATCGCTTCCCAACGCAATGTCGCGGCCGCAGGTCACCGGACCGATGCCGGGCATGAGTTCACGACCCGGGCTGGGAGCGATTCGACCTGGCGGCGGAGCGGCAGCGATGCCCGGTCAACCGGGTAGTGGCGGCGGGATGGTGAGGCCGGCGCCCAAGCCTGGATACTCTGGGCTGGGGGGGATCGGTGGCGGCGCGGCCAGTCGTCCCGGCGGCGGGTTTGCAACGCGTCCATCGCCCTCGCTGCGGCCCGGCCAGCTCGGTGGTCCTGGGCAGGGAGGCGGGAATGGCGGGGGCAATCGACCCGGGGTCACGACGCTTCCCGGTCAACTGCCGGGTGGTGGCGCTGGGGCACTCCCCGGAAACCGCCCCGGACTCGGGCCGACGACCAAGCCGTCGTTCCCCGGTCCGAACTTCCCCGGCCCCGGTGGCGGTGGCCTCGCCGGAGGCAATCGACCGGGTGGCGGCGGCAACAGGCCCACGACCTTGCCTGGAGACATCGGCGGGAACAGGCCCGGTCAGGGTGGAGACCGGCCCGGCATCGGTGGGAACCGGCCCGGCATCGGCGGCACCAGGCCAACGACGTTGCCCGGTGATCTGGCTGGTTTTGGCAACCGACCCGGCGGCTATCGGCCCAACAGGCCCGGGCGACCCGGCATCGGGGGCAACAGGCCAGGGATCGGCGACGGCAATGCGATCTGGAATAACGGAAACTTCAATAGTGGAAACTTCAACAACAACTTCAACAATAACAACTTCAACAACGTTCACGTCGGCGGTGGCTACGGCGGCTGGGGATACCCGGGCGGCGGTTACGGCGGCTGGGGCTACGGCGGTGGCTACGGCGGTGGATCCGGATGGGTCAATCCGCACTACGGCAACTGGTACAACGGCGGCTGGAATGGCAACTGGGGCGGCTACAACGGCGGCTGGTGGGCGCCCTTCGCCGCGGGGGCGGCCACCTGGGGCCTGCTCTCGTCGGTCGGTAACTGGGGGCTGGGCTATGGCACTCTCGGCTACGGCGCCGCAGGCTATGTCAATCCTTACTATTCAGCGGTTCCCGCGGCGGTCGTAGCAGCATCCCCATACGACTATTCGCAGCCCGTGTTCGTCGACAGTTCCTACGCCAGCGGCCAGGCCGCTCCGGTTGTCGAGGGCACGCAGCCAGCCGACGATTCGCAGGCGACGGCACAGGCCTCGCCTACAGACGTGGCCGTCGACGAGGCGCTCGCGAAGTTCAAGGCGGGTGACTACGCCGGGGCGCTCGCGGGATTCGACAAGGCGCTCAGGCTCTCACCCAAAGACTCGGTCATCCATGAGGTGCGGGCGCTGGCCCTGTTCGCGCTGGGTCGTTACCCCGAAGCCGCGGCCACGCTGAACTCGGTGCTTGCCTCGGCGCCTGGCATGGACTGGACGACGGTGAGCAACGTCTACGGATCCGTCGATGCCTACACGGGGCATCTCCGGAAACTCGAGGACTTCTGCCGCACCCATCCTGACGATGCTGCGGCCCATTTCGTACTCGGCTATCAGTATCTGGTGGGCGGCTCGTCCGACATGGCCGCCGCCGCGCTGCGGGTCGTCATCGCCAAGCAACCCGGCGACGTGGTGGCCAAGCGGCTTCTCGACGCGATCGCGCCGGCGGCCCAGGATCAGGCCCAGCCCGCACCGACCGCGGAGTCGGCTCCCCAGGGAGCCACCGCCAGACCGGCGGCCGAGCAGGCCCTTCCCGAGATCGACTTGGTCGGCACCTGGAAGGCGACCAGCGGGAAGGACACGATTCAGCTCACCGTCACCGCCGACTCGAAGTTCACCTGGAAGGCACAGCCCGACGGGAAGCCGCCCGTCACGCTCGACGGCTCGATCGAAACCACGGCCGACGCTGTGGCACTGGTGAGCAAGTCGGCCGGTACGATGGTGGCGAAGGTCACCCCGAAGACGGCCGACTCGTTCGAGTTCTCGCTCGCAGCGGCGCCCAAAGACACGCCGCCACTGGTCTTCAGCCGCCAGCCGTGATCGCGGCGGCGGTCGCGGTCGCGGTGGCTACCAGCGGGCCTCGAGGCCCAGATTGGCGCCGTGCAGAAAGAGTCCGCCCGCCCCGCGCACTCCGGTG
>CAJBSQ010000566.1 GCA_903958265.1 uncultured Planctomycetaceae bacterium | reverse complement strand
CTACTGCATCCTCGGCAACGTGATCCTCGTCTGGCTGGGCCTGCAGGCCTGCGAGTGGTTCTGCGGGGGCGACGTGCTCGTGCTGCCGCAGTGCCTCGCCGTCGTCTCGTATCTCTTCTTCGCCGCCGCCGTCTCGCTGCCCATCCTGCTGCTGCGCAGGCAGCTGCCCCCGACCTACCGCTGGCTGGCCTGGGCGCTGGCCTGCCTCCTGCCGCTGGGCATCCATGCGCCCTGCTGGTCGGGCTTCGAAATCCTGGGCCGGACGGTGAACGTGGGCTACGTGTTCCTGTTCATCGCCTTCGTGCTCCTCTGGCATCGCATCACGGCCGTACGGACCCTGTGGCAGGCACTGCCGATCGACGCGACGCTGCTGGTCTGCACGGCCACCAACCCCTTTTGCATCCTGATGCTGCCGGCGGCGGCCTGGCCCGCGACCCGCCGCTGGCTGGTCGCCGGAGAGTCGCCGGCCACGATCATCCGCGAGGGAGCCTTCGCGAGCCTGCTGCTGCTTGTGGTTGCGTGCCTGGCCGTCAACGGACTCCCTTCGGCGAGAGCTCCGCATCTCGGGGCCGCGTCGCCACCGGTGTCGCTCGACGCCGCCGTCGAAATGGGCGTGGCCCGCGGGCTGCTCTATCCATTCGTGTGGCCGATCTATCACCGGCTGTCCACGGGCACGACGCTGGCGATTATGGCGGCGGCGGCCGTCGTCTGCTGGCGGTTCGGCCAGCCCCGGCATCGAGCGGTGATGATGGCCGGCGTCGGCACGGTGGCGCTCGTCTCGGCGGTGCTCGTGTTTCGCCGGGGCGAACTGGCGGCCTTTCTCGACGGCTACCGCAGCACCTTCCCCGACCGCTACTACATGGGACAGAACCTGGTGGTGGTCGTGCTGCTCGTGGTGTTCGCAGCCGATGTCGCCGAGCGGCTGCGCGGCCGCGGCTGGCTGGCGGCGCTGCCGGCCGTGGCCCTTGGCTGCCTGGCCCTGGGAGCCGCTGGTCATGAGCCGATCTGGAAGCTCGCGGCATCGCAGTTCTTGGTCGTCGATGGCGGCATGCTCGAGGCCACCGCCGCGCGGGCTATGCGAGATCAGTGCTTCGTCGATGCGGCTGGCCGACCCGATGCGAGCGGCGAGTTCGTCCAGATGGTTTCGTCTCCGCAGAGCTGCCTGCCGCTGATCCTGCCACGCCGCACCGTGGCCCGGTCGCTCGCCGTCCGGGCCGACCGCCGGTCGCGGCTGGCGATGCGCACCGACCCGCTTCGCCGCTGACTCCCTCCATGCACCGTTCGTCTTTCACCACCTCTCGGGCAGACGCCGCCGTGATCGGCGGCGGCTTCTACGGCTGCATGCTCGCTGCGCACCTGCGGGCCGCCGGGGGCCGGGTGGTGCTCTACGAGAAGCACGACGACATTCTCACGCGGGCCTCGCACACCAACCAGGCCCGCGTCCACAACGGCTACCACTATCCGCGGAGCCTGCTCACCGGCTTGCGATCGCGGGTCAACCTTCCCCGGTTCGTGCAGGAGTTTCGCGACTGCGTGGATTCGTCGTTCGACAAGGTCTACGCGATCGCCGCCCGGCACTCGCACGTCACCGCCCGGCACTTCGTCAACTTCTGCGCCCGGATCGGGGCCCCGCTGCGCCGCGCCGCGCCGCGGATCCGCGAGCTCTTCGATCCGCACCACGTCGAGGCCGTGTTCGCGGTCGAGGAATTCGCCTTCGACGCCGTGCGGCTCCGACAGGCCATGTGGTCGAGGCTACGGGCGAGCGGCGTCGAGGTCAGGCTCGGCACTGAGGTGCAGCGGATCGCGGCGGAGGGTGACGGCCTACGGCTGGACGTGCAGGGACCCGACGGTCCGGAGCCACTTTCGGCCAGCCGCGCCTTCAACTGCACCTACTCGCAGATCAACCCGCTCCTGGCCCGCTCGGGCATCCCGCCGATCCCGCTCAAGCACGAGGTCACCGAACTGGCACTCGTCGAGGTGCCGGAGGAACTCGCCGGCATCGGCGTGACCGTGATGTGCGGCCCCTTCTTTTCCTGCATGCCGTTTCCGTCGCGGGGCGTGCACTCGCTGAGCCACGTGCGCTACACGCCGCACGCCAGTTGGCGGGATAGCGGCGGCGACCTGCTCGATGCCCACCGGCTGCTCGCGGAGACACCCTGGCGGTCGAGGTTCCCGCTGATGCGCCGCGATGCCGCCCGCTACCTGCCGGCACTGGCCGACTGCCGGCATGTCGATTCGCTCTACGAGGTGAAGACCGTGCTGCCGGCCAGCGAGCGGGACGATGGTCGTCCCATCCTGATGGAGCACGACGTCGGCCTGCCGGGTCTGTCGTGCGTGCTCGCCGCCAAGATCGACAATGTGTTCGACATGCTTGACGCGGTGCCCGTGCCCGCGGTCCATCAGCGCCGGAGGTCTGCATGACGTTTCCGTCCACCAGTTTCGTGTCGGTCGTGGCCCTGGTCGACGGCGATGCGGAGCGGCTGCCCTCCTTCGTGCGGGAGACGCTCGGCGTGCTCGCCGCCACGACGGCCGACTACGAACTGATCCTGATCGACGATGGCGGGCCGCGGGCTGCCAGCATCGCCTGTGACCGGGTGCTTGAGGAGCACGAGTGCGTTCGCATGATCCGGCTGTCGCGCCGGTTCGGGGCCGACATCGCCGTGACGGCCGGCCTCGACTCCGCCATTGGCGACCTGACGATCGTGATGGCGGTGGCCACCGATCCGCCAGCCCGGATCCCCGACTTCGTGGCGAGCGGTGATCGGGGCGCCGACGTCGTGATCGGCACGACCGGACGCCGCGGGCGGTCGTGGCTGCGGCGCACCGCCTGGAAGGCCTTTCATCGCGTGTTCCGCCGGATGACGGGCTTCCGGCTGGTCGCGGGAGCCGCCACCATGCGGCTGTTCAGCCGGCGGGCCCTCAACGCGCTCACCCGCATCCGCCAGAAGACGGTCCACCTGCGGCTGCTCGGCTGCTCCGTCGGCTTCCGCACAGCCGTGCTCGACTACGAGCCTACGGCCCCCCTGCGGCGGAAGGCGTGGGTGGCCACGGCAGGCGAGGCGGTATCGATGCTCGTCACGCACTCGCCGTCGCCCCTGCGGCTGGTGAGCTACGTCGGCGGGGTGGCGAGTCTGCTCAACGTGTTCTGCGTGGCCTGGGTCGTGGTGGTGAACACCTGGAAGGATCGCGTCGTCGAAGGCTGGACCACCCTCTCCCTGCAGATCGCGATCATGTTTTTCCTGCTGTTCACCACGCTGATCGTGATCGCCGAGTACCTCGCCCATGCCTTCGAGGAGGTCAAGGACTGCCCGCTCTACCACGTCGCAGAAGAGACCGCGAGTTCCACGGCGGTCACCGACGCCCGCAAGCGAAACATCCGGATGACGACCGTCGACCCCCTGGAGGACGAGCATGACGTCGTGCCGCTTCGACACCGCTCCGCCTGAGCGATCCGACTGGTCGGTTCCCGACCACGACCACGTGGTATTTGCCGAGCGCCGGTCGCGGTACGCCGTCTGCCTGTTCGTGATCAACGAGGCCGAGCGGCTCCACCGGCAGCTTGCGAAGATGCGGGCCGTCGACCATGGCCTCGACGTGGTGATCGCCGACGGCGGCAGCACCGACGGCTCGACCGATCCGGGCCGGCTGGCGGCCGCCGGCGTGCGGACGCTGCTGGTCAAGCGAGGACCGGGACGGCTCAGCGCCCAGATGCGGATGGGGCTAGCCTGGTGCCTCGATGAGGGCTACGACGGCGTGGTCGTGATGGATGGCAACGACAAGGACGACCCTGAGGCCCTGCCGCGATTCGTGGCCGCGCTCGATCGCGGAGTCGACCACGTGCAGGGGTCGCGGTACGTGCCGGGTGGACGGGCGATCAACACGCCGCTTGTGCGGCATCTTGCGGTCACGCTCGTCCACGCGCCGCTGGTCAGCCTCGCGGCCGGACGCCGCTACACCGACACCACCAACGGCTTCCGTGGCTACTCGCGGCGGCTGCTGACCGATCCCCGCGTGGCCCCGTTTCGGGACGCCTTCTCGGGCTACGAACTGCACTACTACCTCGCGATCCGCGCCGCCCGCCTCGGCTTGGGCGTCGCGGAGATTCCCGTCACGCGGGCCTATCCCGCCCACGGCGGCGTGCCCACGAAGATCAAGGGGCTGCGAGGCAACACGCTGATCCTGAAGACACTCGCCCGGGCCTGCCTGGGCAGCTACGACCCCCCGGCGGCGCGGGCCGCCTGATTCGACCTGACCCGGAGCACAAAGGAGAAACAGATGAACGACGCCTTGATCGGGAGCACAGGACTCGTGGGCGGCACCCTGCTGGCCCGCCGCCGGTTCGCGGCCGCCTACCGCTCGACCACGATCGACGGGATTGCCGGCCGCACGTTCGACCGCATCTACTGCGCCGGGGCACCGGCCGAGAAGTGGAAGGCCAACCGCGACCCCGACGCCGACCGTGGAAACCTGCGGCGGCTCATCGACGCGGTCTCGCGGGCGAAGGCCCGGAAGCTCGTGCTGATCTCGACCGTCGATGTGTTCGGCGACCCACGGCGGGTCACCGAACACGATGAGGCGACGGCTGCCACTCCCTACGGCCGCCACCGGCTGGAGCTGGAACGGGAACTGGCGTCGCGATTCGACACGCTCGTCGTCCGGCTGCCGGCCCTCTATGGCACGGGCCTGAAGAAGAATGCGGTCTACGATCTCCTCCACGGCAATCAGACCGACAAGATCGACTCCCGCGGCTGCTTCCAGTTTTACAATCTCGCCCGGCTATCACACGATCTCGACGTGGCCGAGGCGGCTAGCCTGAGGCTCGTCCATTTCGCCACCGAGCCGGTCACCGTCGGCCGCGTGGCTCGCGACGCCTTCGGCACTGACTTCGACAATGAGCTTTCCGACGTGCCTGCGACCTACGACGTCCGCACGGAGCACGCTGCCGTCTTCGGCCGCGGGGGTCCGTACATCGCCGAGGCCGACGAGGTGCTCGCGGGGATGCGGGCGTTCATCGCGGCCGAGCGTCAGGTGCGGCTGTGCGCCTAGCCGTTTCGAACATCGCCTGGCCCGCTGACGCCGATGCCGAAGCGGCGACCATGCTCGTCGCCCACGGCGCGGCCGGCGTCGAGGTGGCGCCGGCGCGGGTCTGTGATCGTCCCTGGGAGGCGCCGGCCGAGCGCGTCGTGGCCTACCGCCGGTTTTGGGAGGATCGCGGCCTGCCGATCGTGGCGCTGCAGGCGCTGCTCTTCGGCCGGCCGGATCTCGTGCTCTTCGGCGATGCGGCGGCCCGCCGGCTGCTCCGGGAGCAGTTGGTGGCGATCATCAACCTGGCAGCCGGCCTCGGGGCGCAGCGGCTCGTGTTTGGGTCGCCGAAGAATCGCCGTCGAGGATCGCTCGGACGGCTGCAGGCCGAGACGATCGCCGTGGCCTTCTTTCGCGAACTGGGCTCGGTCGCCGCCGACCGGGGCGTGTGGCTGTGCATCGAGCCCAACCCGGTCGAGTATGGCTGCGACTTCCTCGTCGATTCCCGAGAGGTGATCGAGTTCGTGGAGCGCGTCGGCCAGGACGGCCTCGGCGTGCACCTCGACTCCGGGGCGATGGCCCTCACCGCCGAATCGCCGCCGGCGATCATGGCCGCCGCTGGCCCGCGGTGGCGGCACTTCCATGCCAGCGAGCCGGGCCTCGCGGCGGTCGGCAGCGGCGGCGTGGACCATGCCGCGATCGCGACGGCCCTGCGGGGCGTTGGCTACGAGGGCTACGTATCGGTGGAGATGACCCAAGGGCCGGCCGGCACATCGTGGCGGGAGCGGCTGGAGTCGGCACTGGCCGTCGTCAATGCCGCCTACGGGAGCGCGAGGGGTGCCTGCGCCGCCTGAGGCGGGTCAGGCCTCGGCATCCGCTGCCTGGGTCGCGCCGCCGACCGAGGTCTTCCGTGGACCGGCGTGGGGGGCCGGCCGTCCGGCACGCCATGCGGAGAGATCACGGCCGGTGAGCCGTTCGAGCTTCGCGATCTCGCCGCCGTAGAGGTCCACGAGTGGCCGGAGGAGCGACGGCCGCAGCGGTGGCGGCATGGCCGAGACGACGTCGTCACCCAGGCCCGGTACGACGACTTCCCTGAGGGCCGTTGCCGGCAGTGCCGCAAACTCCGCGGCGTCGATGCCGAGGTGGGTGGCAAGCGTGTCGAGCACCTCAGCCGGCCGGGCCGCGATGTCATCCTGAAAGAGCACGAGCAGCTGCTCGCGGGGAAACACCGACCACCAGCGGTCGAGGCAGCCGAGGTAGTCGCCCCGCGCCCGCGACGCGGCGGAGCGAAAATGGTCGAGAAACCACTGGTCGCTCGCCTCGTGAACGAGCATCTGGGCGCGGGCCAGGCCCATCAGGGCCGCCGACCAGCCGCGCTCGATCGGGTTGCGGAGGCTGATGAACAGGCGGAGGTCGGGGCAGCGGTGCCTGATGGCCCGGATCTTCTCCACCGAAAGCGTCGCGTAGGCGGGCGTGATCTCGCCGGTCTTGATCGGGCGGCCAGTCGTCGAGCGCCTCGAGGCTGGCTGGAGCAGTCGAACCCATTCGTCGGCGTCGCGGTCGTCGGCAGAATCCCAGTAGTGCACCTCCTTGCCGCGGGGGAAGGCCACCTGCGGATGGCGGGCGAGCTGGTGGTAGAGCCAGGTCGTGCCCCCCTTCTGTGCGCCGATCCCGAGAAAGTCGACGGTCGTGAGGATAGGCGATTCGGCATGCATGGGGGCCATGGTAACGACCGTGTTCCCAGGCCGACAAACCATCCCGCGGCAGGTCTGCTGGTGCGTCCGCGGCGCCGGCGGGCGTAGAATCCAACGCTTCCCCTCAGGAACCTTCCACCATGCCCCGCTCGCGCATCGCCGCCGCCGTCCTCAGGGTCGTCATCGGGGTCGTCATCGCCGTCGTCCTGTCTGTCGAGGGATCAGCCCAGCGGCTGCCCGCGGTCGCCGGCGTGACGGACCTGGCGACGCTCGTGGGCACGTGGCGGGCGGTGAGCATCGAGGCCGACGGCACCCTGTCGCAGCCGGAGGACGTCGCGAAGATCACCGTGGTCAACGCGGGGGACGGCGGCTGGACGGTGATGGTCGGCGGAAAGCTGGTCGCCAGGGGCACCAACGAGCTGGCGCCCTGGAGCGTGCCCAAGGGGATCGACTTCGTGGTCGCGGAGGATGCCAATGGACCGGTCACCGAGAACCGCCGCCACCTCGGCATCTACGAACTGGAGTCAAACACCCGGCGGCTCTGCTTCGCTCCGCCGGGGGCCGAGCGGCCCACGGCGTTTTCGGCCACGAAGGGATCCGGGCATGTGCTGGTGACGTTCGAGCGGATTGCGGAGTGATCCGCGTGCCACGGGCTCCTGCCATCATTTGACAGTCGTCGGCTGGGCGGCCATGAACCCGGCCGCCTGACCGCGGTGCTCCGCGGGATAGAACGCCGCCCACACGGGATTGTGGTCGGAGACCTCGAGCGCCTTCTCCAGTGGCAGGCCGAACGTGTTCTGCAGGTCGAGCACGCCCCACTGGCCTGTGTACTCGCTCGTCTGCGGCTGTGTGAAGATCAGGTTGTCGTAGGTCTTCGAACGCCGAGTATTGGTGGTCACCCCCGACACCGCCCAGCCGATTCCGGGGATTCGCTTGAGAGCGGAGAACTCGGGGGGGCCGGCATTCAGGTCACCGAGCAGGATCACGTCGTCCTCGTCGGGGCGGAGCGCCTGCATCTGCTGGAACGCGCCGACGAGGGCCTGGAGTTCCTGGGGCACCTCGTCGGGGTCGGTGTGGATGTCGACGAGCCAGAACGTGAACGCCATCTCCGCGGGCTGGATCCGGGTCCGGAACCGGGCGTGCATCGGCGGCCGGTGGAGGGCGCCGCCCGGATTGGGCACGACGCCCAGCGATGAGGCATCGACCTCGATCCGCCGCGTGTCGTAGATGAATGTGTACTGTTCCTTGCTGACCGTGCGGCCCTCGCGCGGGCCGATCACGTAGTGGTACTGGCTGCCGTCGGCATTCACGGCGCGGACGAACGACGGGATCACCTCGTCGGACTTCGAGCGGACCTCCTGGATCGCGACGATGTCGAACTTCCGCACGACGCGGGCGAGCACCTCGACGACCTGCTGCTTGGCCATCTTCGACTCGCCGAACACCTGGATGTTGAAGCTGGCGACGAGGACGGCATCCCAGGGTTTCACCGCCGGCCCGGCTGGCAGCTGCTGGGCCTGGGCTGGCGACAGGCCGGCGAGCCCGTAGGCCACGATCGCAGCGCAGACGACCGCCCCGGGCCGGGAGGGTCGCAGCGGTGCTGGTGAGAATGCGGCCGACACGTCCCTCGTATCGGCGGATGCGCGACGGCTTCATGCCACGGCTTCGCCAGGCCGGAGCGGCTTTACGGGCCTACCGCGTCGAGGGCCTCGGCGGCGAGGCGGGCAAGCCGGGGATCAGCAGCCTGGGCGGCCACGCCGAGGGCGGCGCGGCTGGCTGCGGCGGCAGGGCCGAGTTTGCCGAGGGCCCAGGCGGCCCGCTGGGCCACCGAGAGGTCGGCCGCCGAGAGACAGCGGGCCAGCACGTCCACCGCCGATGCTGCAGCCTGCCCAGATCGTCCGAGAAGCGTGATCGCCCAGTACGCCACGAGGGAATGGTCGCTCTGGGCGAGTTCCACCAGCGGCCCGATCGCCTCGGCGGCCGGGGGGCCGAGTTCCTCCAGGGCCGCCGCGGCCCACTCGCGGGTCGGATCGTCGGCGTCGCCGCAGGCCCGCACGAGCGGCACGGCCGCCGAGATCGCGGCGGTGCCGGCGCGGCACAGCCGCTCGGCGGCCTCCGCCCGCTGGCCGGCGTCAGCGGCCCCGAGTTGCCTGACGAGGGTCTCGATGTCGTTCGTCGTCTTGTCGGTCACGGGTCGTTCCTGGCGGTGACGTCGGGGTCGTCGTGAGAGGTATCGATCGGCCGCCGCTTCGCCGCGGGATTCGTAAATCCGCCGGAGGTCTCGTCAACGGTGAACTCGAAGGTTCCACCGAGGCGGCTGCCGGGATCGCTGCCGCGATCGGTCAGGGCCGCGGTGCCACCGACGATCCGCATCGGTCCGGTGCCGAAGAAGCCGGTGCCTTCGGTGAGCATGCCGCCGGTCGCCACGTCGGCGGTCGTGTCGCGAAGCAGCCGCCGGTCGAGCATGAAGGTGAGCGAGAGCGGCGTGCCGGTGGGCCGCGTGCCGGAAATGGTCACGCCGATCGGGCCGTCGGGAGTGCGGGGCGGGGTGGCCGGTGCCGTCGCCTGCCCCTGAGGTCCTGGGATCGGCAGCGGATAGGCCGCCACGCCCGTCGGCTCGAAGGCCACCGCCGTGCCGTTGAGCCTGATCGTGAGGGCGATCTCCCCCGGGGCAGAGTCTCCGGTAGCGGACTCACGCTGGATGGTCGCGAATGATCCGCTCACCGTGCCCACGCGACGGGTCGTCATCGGCTGGCGGTAGCGGTCGGGAAGCTCAGGTGGCCACGACGCCAGGGCCTTCGAGAGCTCGCCCCGGCGGCGGCGGATGAATCCGCGGACGGCGGCCAGCGACGTGGTCGCGTTCTGCTGCGTTGCGGCGACGTGCGGCATGAGCAGGAGCTCGAGACGATCGACCTCGGCGATGAGGTTGTCCTCGTTCCAGACAGTCGCCAACAGGCCTTCGAGCCGTTGTCGATACCGCGTTGCCAGGCCGGGAGTGAAGATGAGCCGGTTGGCCAGCGCCGCCTGCGCATAGATGGCGGGGGCCGGGCCGCGGCCGAATCCCGGCAGCAGCGCTGGGATCGGCGTGAACGCCGAGTCGGCCCCCCAGGGGATGAATCGCAACCTGGTATCTCGAGGGTCGGCGTAGACGAAGTAGTTGTTCTGATTCGACGTGTAGCCGTCCCACATGCCGATGATCGCTTCAACGGCCCAGTACGCGAGGAACTGCTCGACATCCACGAGCTGCTCGACGCGCGGGAGATCGAGTGGCCCGTCGGCCGCCAGCAGGGCGGCGAGTTCCTCAAGCTGCGGCCGCGCCCGATCGTGGGTCTCGACCTCCAGTTTTCCGAGTGACTCCGGAACGAGATCAGCCACCGTGCCCTCGTAGAGACTTCCGGCCGAGTCGCCAAACGCGCGGGCCAGGAATGGTTTCTTGATCGGCTCAACGAGCGTGTAGATGCCGAGCCCCTCGCCGTTGACCGTCACCGAGGCGAAGCCGGCCCGGGCCGCCGGGACGCCCGCCGCGCGGAACAGGGTGTAGGCGAGGTACTGGCCCACGCACGAGGTGTCTTGCTTGTTGTTGTTGAGCGTCAGCCGACCGATCCCGTCGATCGGCTGCTGCGGCACATACCGGTTGAAGTCGACGATCAGTGACGGGCGGACCGAATCGATCGACCCGAAGAAGCCCTTCTTGCGGACGCCAACGTCGGCGATTGCCAGCCCGTCGACGACCGCGTGGCCGCGGTAATAGGTGAAGGGTTGCGGTGGGCCTGCGGAAAACAGGCCCACCGGGCCCCGGGACTCGCGACGGAGCGTCTCCCAGTCGGCGGCGGGCAGCGTGATCTCGATCGGCACCACGCGGGTGCCATCGAGGAGCGAGTCGGCCTCGACGGCATCCGCCGCCGCGGTGGCCGTCAGCACCACCATCGCCCCGAACACGATTCGGCAGATCATTCCCGCTGCTCCCGCGATCGCTGACCGTCGATGGCGACGCGACCAGAAAATCGTGCCCTGGAGTATGGGGCCCGCCGCGGCCGGCGAACAGGGGATTGAGCCAGTGGGAACCGGGGCTGGTCAGCCAGGCGTTCGCGCGGCCTAATGATGACATGCGCGCCGCCGGATGGATGACCCTGTCGCTGCTTGCGGGCTTCGCCATCCAGGCCGCCAACGGGCCGCGTGGGCCGGCCGGCTTTGACCGCACGCTGCCCGAGGGAATCTACCGAGTCACCGTCGACTTCGGCGGCGACGACATCGACTCCGTCACCAGTTGCAAGGGTGAGGCCCGGCGGCTTTACGCGCTTGATGTGCGGGTGCCGAAGGGGGCCACTGCACGGCGGACGTTTCTGGTGGATACCCACCGGCCGGAGTTTCCCGGCGGCCGCGTTGGCCTCAAGCCTCGGGAAGTCGGATCGGCCAGTTGGGACGATCGGCTCACGCTGGAGTTTCTCGGCCCTCAGGCCCGTGTGCGAAACGTCGTCGTGGAGCCGCTGCCGGCCGCTGCCCCGCGTACGAGGATCTTCCTCGCGGGGGATTCGACCGTCACTGACCAGCCGCGGGAGCCCTACTCTGGCTGGGGACAGATGCTGCCGGTGTTTTTCGGGCCCGACGCCGTCGTCGCCAATCATGCCGAGTCGGGTCTCGCCCTGGCGTCGTTCCGCGGAAGCCGCCGCCTCGAGAAAATCCTCTCGCAGCTCCGGCCGAGCGATTTCGTTCTGATTCAGTTCGGCCACAACGACCAGAAAGACGTCCGCGTGGAGGCGGGAGCCTTTGCCGGCTACACAACGGCACTCGTCGAGTTCATTGACGCGATTCGGTCGCGCGACGGCAGGCCCGTGCTCGTGACGTCGGTGGCCCGCCGCCGCTTCGACGATGCGGGCCAGGTCGTCGAGTCGCTCGGTGACTATCCCGACGCGGTCCGCCGCGTAGCGCTGGAGCACCGCGTGCCACTGGTGGACCTCAACGCCATGTCGAAGCGGCTCTATCAGGCTCTGGGGAGGGAAGGGAGTAAGGCCGCGTTCCTCCACGTGCCTGCCAACACCTATCCGGGCCAATCCGAGCCGCTTCACGACGATACCCATTTCAGCAGCTACGGCGGCTACGAGCTGGCCCGCTGCGTGGTCGAGGGGATCCGCGCCGGCGTGCCAGAACTCGCGACGCAGCTCGCGTCCGACGTCGAGCCGTTCGATCCCTCGCGGCCCGATCCGCCTGCGGCGTTTGTGATTCCCGCCAGCCCGCTCGAGCCCCTGTCCCTCCCCGACGGAAGATGACACCACCCATGCCCGCGATCCTCTCTGCCTGCCTGCTGCTGGCCTGCCTGCCTGTTCTCGCCGCGAGTGAGGACGACCGTCCAGTCGAGGATGCGGCCCGCTTCAAGCTGTCGCGGCCCGCGAATCCTCAGCTTCCCAGTCTCTTTCTCGTCGGCGACTCAACCGTGAAGTGCGGCACGCCTGGACAGCGGGGATGGGGGGAAGAGTTCGGGAAATACTTCAATCCCGCCGCGGTCAACATCGTCAACCATGCGATCGGCGGCCGCAGTAGCCGCACGTTCATCACGGAGGGCCGCTGGGCGGCGTCACTCGACATGATGCGGGCGGGTGACTTCGTGATCATCCAGTTCGGCCACAACGACGGCGGACCGATCAACGACGACTCGCGGGCGCGGGG